>DVNR01000084.1 GCA_018714205.1 Candidatus Aphodousia faecipullorum | reverse complement strand
CAATTGAGTTAGAAATTAAATAAGGATCTGTTATGGCTGAAAAGAAACAATTTCCTCGAGTTGAACGTGTCGAAGGAGAGGAACGTAAGAAGGCATTAAGTGCGGCATTGGCTCAAATTGAAAAGCAATTTGGCAAAGGCTCAATCATGCGCATGGGTGATAAAGGCATGAACGAGGACATTGATGTTGTTTCCACTGGATCCTTAGGATTGGATTTGGCGCTTGGTGTAGGCGGTTTGCCTCGGGGGCGCATTGTGGAGATTTACGGTCCGGAGTCCTCGGGCAAAACAACGCTCGCTTTACATGTTGTTGCCCAGATGCAAAAAACCGGTGGCACCTGTGCATATATTGACGCGGAACACGCTTTAGATATTCAGTACGCTCAGCGTTTAGGGGTTGATTTGGGTGAATTATTGATTTCTCAACCGGATACCGGAGAGCAGGCGTTGGAAATTTGTGACGCGTTGGTTCGTTCGGGTTCCGTCGATATGATTGTTATTGATTCCGTGGCCGCATTAACACCTCAGGCAGAAATTGAAGGGGAAATGGGAGAAGCGTTGCCAGGACTTCAAGCGCGACTGATGAGTCAAGCTTTGCGGAAATTAACTTCTTCGATTAAACGAACGAACACTTTGGTTGTGTTCATTAACCAAATTCGCATGAAAATCGGTGTCAGCTATGGTAGCCCTGAAACTACAACCGGTGGTAATGCGTTGAAGTTTTATAGCTCCGTTCGTTTGGACATTCGTCGGGTTGGTGCAATTAAGAAAGGTGATGAAGTCATTGGTTCGGATACCAAAGTCAAGGTGGTGAAAAATAAAGTCGCGCCCCCCTTTAAGACGGCACAATTTGATATTCTCTACGGCGACGGCATTTCTCACGAAGGGGAAGTCATTGATATGGCCGTTGATTTAAACATTATGAGTAAGTCGGGGGCTTGGTTTGGTTATCAAGGTCAAAAAATTGGCCAGGGACGCGATAATGCCAGAGAATTCTTAAAAGCGCATCCGGATGTGATGGCGGAAATCGAAGACAAGATTCGTGATCTCAAGGGGATTAAAGGAAAACCTAAAGTCGTTGATAACGGTCAAGTGGCAGAATCTGCCGTTGAAGAAACCGATCTCTTGTAATCAAATGGAGGGGCTCGTCTGAGCCCTTCATCTTTAAATGGGTAGTTTGTGAACAACTTTGATGATAGAGAACAGAAGGCTGGTCGTTGCGGTCAACAGAGGTCCCCTCTTACGTTAAAGGCTCGGGCGATTCGTTGTTTAGCGTTACGGGAGTACTCGCGAAAAGAACTTCGCCAAAAATTATTACGTTTTCAAGGTGATGAGCCCAACGAGCGTGAGGTTGAGGAACTATTGGATGATTTAGAAAAACGGAATTATCTATCTGATGAGCGATTTGCAGGGACCCGAGCTCGCATCCGGAGTGCAAAGTTTGGTAATGCCCGTATCGCTTATGAATTGAAAATGCAAGGCGTATCGGCTGAACATATTGCAAAAGCATTGTCCCCTTATAAAGAAACAGAATATGAACGAGCTCAAGCTCTATGGGAGAAGCGGTTCGGTAATGCTCCAAAGGACTTTAAGGAGCGAGCTAAGCAAATTCGCTATCTTAGTAACCGTGGTTTCTCGATGGACGTCATTCGACATGTCATTGAGAGTTCTGGAACAGATTTTGAAGACGGTTCAGATTTTGAATAGGTCGGCTTGCGCCAACCTATTCAGGCCTAAAGAATTCCTTGTCGCTTTTGTGCTGACAATAAAGTGTTATGTAAAAGCATGGCGATGGTCATGGGACCAACGCCGCCAGGCACCGGCGTGATCCAGCTTGCCACTTCCTTCACAGCGTCAGTATCAACATCACCGCACAGCTTGCCGTTTTCATCTCGGTTAGTTCCCACATCGATGACGATGGCTCCTTTTTTGACCATGTCCGCTTTGACAAACTTTGCTCTACCAATCGCAGCGACAAGCACGTCGGCTTGTTTAGTGTAATAGGACAGGTTCGGAGTATGACTGTGAGTCATCGTGACAGTGGCGTTTTCTTGGAGCATCAACATGGCTAAGGGCTTTCCAACAATGTTGGAGCGTCCCAAAATAACAGCATGTTTACCCTCAAGCGAGTAACCGATAGCATTTAACAATTCAATAATTCCCGCCGGAGTGCAAGGTTTGAAGCCCCCTCCAGTTGTAACTAACTTTCCAGTGTTGTAAATGTGAAAACCGTCGACATCTTTTTCTGGATGAATAGCTTCTAGAATGGGTCCTGACTGAATATGTGAGGGAAGCGGCAGTTGGACCAAGATGCCATCAACGGTGGGATCTTCGTTTAAGGAACGAATGGCCTCGAGAAGGTTCGCTTCAGAACACGTTTGAGGTAAACGCAACTCATAAGAGGTGATCCCGACCTCGTTACAGGCCCGAATTTTGTTTCGAATATAGACTGTGCTGGCCGGGTTTTCGCCGACTTGAATGACTACCAGTTTGGGAACGCGAAGTAGTTTGTTGACTTTGTCTTTTGTGTATTGGCGGATTCCCTGTGCAATTCGTTTGCCGTCAATAATTTGTGCTGTCATGGTGGTATTAGGTGGAAAAGAAAAAGCCTGCAAGGACGTGCCTCGCAGGCAAACATAACTTAAAACTAGTGGCCTTGACCGGCAGCCCCGAGTACAACACGCATTAAGTCTGCGACTGTTCCGGAATTGGTCTTATCCATAATAGAAGCACGGTGGGCTTCAACTGTTTTAATAGAAATGCCCAGGTCATCGGCAATTTGCTTATTCAAGCGCCCGGCAACAATGCGTTCAAGAACTTGTTGTTCGCGGGGAGTCAGCTTAGAAAGCATGGCCTCATTGAGTGATTGCCTTTCACTTTGCATCCGGTTTTCACGAGCTTCATTAAGCAACTTGGCAATGAGCGGTAAAAGAATTTCGATTTTTACCGGCTTTTGCAGAAAGTCTGCCGCCCCTTTTTTGAGTGCGCTCACTGCAATGGGCACATCGCCGTGCCCCGTTAAAAAGACGATAGGGATCGTTGCTTTTCGGGCAATAAGGTGGTCTTGAACTTCAGTGCCAGTCATTCCGCCGGGCATACGCTGATCGAGCAAAAGCACCGCAATGGCGTTAGGATCATATTTGGCAATGAAAGCTTCTCCACTTTCAAAGGCTTCAACACGATAGTCTTGAGACTCAAGTAAACGTCGCATAGAGTCTCGGACATCAGCGTCATCATCAACGACATAAACCGTGCCCAAAGGCTCTTTTCGAATATTGTCAAAATTGAAAGCAGGGTACGACATAAAACACACCTTTTGACAGGTCTAAAAATTCAAATACAAGGAGTAATTCTAACCTGATTTCTCTTCTTTCGAAGGCAGGGTTAAAGTGAAAATAGTCCCGTGTCCGATATTGTCGGAAATCGTTAGACGTCCGTGATGAAGTTCGACAATGGTCCGGCAGATATTTAAGCCCATCCCCATGCCGGCACTTTTAGTTGTAAAGAACGGATCGAATAAATGAGCCTTATTTTCGTCAGGAATTCCGGTTCCGTTATCTGCGACTTCAAAAACTACGTGATGATCAGCTGAATAGTAGATGGTCAGAGAGACTTCGGGTTTGCGACCTTCGATGCCCGAGCTTGCTTCGATACCGTTTTTAATTAAATTTAAAAGAACTTGTTCAATCATGATTTCATCACACCAGACTGTGTGCACGTCTGGCGCTGTGAAATACTCAACCTTAGCGTTATAGCGACGAGCTTGAATCGTAGCGAGTTCTTTGACTTCATCAACAAGATGCTCGATGGCGATCGCTTCCATTTTTGGCTCGGACCGGCGCGTAAACGACCGAATGCGTCGAATAATGCCTGCGGCCCGCTCCGCTTGTGACTCAATGCGTGAGACCGAGTAAAACATTTCGTGTTCTTCGGGGACTCCCGCTTTTTTCATCATACTGGCCACCACGTAAGCGTAATTTGAAATAGCTGACAGCGGTTGATTAAGCTCGTGGGCTAAAGAACTCGCCATTTCACCCATTGTTACTAGGCGCGAGTTTAGTTCCGAGCGCGCTTGCTGTTCAACAAGCAACATCTCATTTTTGCGTCGTTCAGTGATATCAGACAAAATTTGCAATCGGACTTCTGTGCGATCGGTCCATGTGATTGTTCTTTCATGAACTTCAAACCATAAATCCAATGCCTCATAATAAAAATCGGTGGTTCGTCGAGACCCTTGCTGAACGAGCTGTTCATGTGCGAAGAGATGACCGTTACTATTTTCTCCAAATAACTTATCGTAAGAAGAATTTGAAAACAGCAGCATGTCAGTTTGGGGATCAACCACACTAATGGCGTCCTGCATGGATTCCAGAACTCGAGTGAAGCGTTCATGTGCGGCAGTGACACGTTCTTGAGCTTTTCGAATTTCTGAGATATCAGTCAAAGTCCACAACCATCCGAGTTGATTGCCTTCGACCGTGATCATTGGCGAAATGCGAAGAAAAGCATAAAACGTCGTCCCATCGGCGCGAATTGGGCAGAATTCGTAGCTGGCTGTTCGGATTTGCCCATGTGTAATGGCGTCGATAAGTTCTTGAAGCCTAAAGCCTTCTTCACCTTCAGGCCAATAAGAATAAGGAGGCACTTGACCGACCAAGTCAGAGGGGCTTCCGAGTCCCATGATGTCGGTAAACGTTTTATTTGTGTAAATGATACGTCCGTTACGGTCAGTCACTTGAAGACCGGAAAGTTGGCTGTCGGAAATGGTTTTTCTCAATGCAGTTTCGGCTCTAAGCGCCGTTTCAGTACTATTTTGTCGCCAATTAAAACGAATCAAACCCAAGAGGGCAACGATTAAGAAAATCCCTAAAGCACTGATGACCCAAAATAGTGTGTTTTGGGAAATAAGTCCTTGAGCATAACTACTTACCTGTAACTTGAACGCAGGTGGCAACGGAGCGAGGGGAACTGTATATGAAATTGATCGTCGTTGTGAGTCGGTCGCGGCTGCGACTATGGCTTTGTCGTCAAAGAGCAAATTAACTCGGAAAGCAGCGTCCTGACCGCTTTTTGTTGCTTCACGGATAAGTTCCCAAAGCGAAATGCGTGAAATGATTAAAAGAGGTGTGGTCTCTTGGCGACGTAACGGAATAACAATGTCAACGAAAGGCGAGCCTCCCAAGGGTAAAGCGTAAGGTTCAGAGAAGGAGGCGGCACCTGTGCGCTTTGATCGTTTAATTGCCTCAGTAGTCTGACTTCGTTTGTAAGCCGTTCCGGCTGTTAGCGTTATATCGCCAAATGGTCCGGGGGAGGCAACTGAGGTCCTGACGATATCATTAAAATCCAGCACATTGATTTCAAGAATTTCTGTTCTGTCGCGCATGAGGGTGCGTGCCTGACGTGTCAATGCAATCAGATTCCCTTCGAAAGGACGCGACTCGGAAATAGCGCCGTGCAATTGCGTCAGACGATCCACGTCTGATGTTAGTCGGATATTGAAAGCTTCCGCCCAGAGTTCTGTGGTTTGATGAAGTTGAACAAGTTGTGTTTTTTTATCTTCGGTACGAATCAAATTGCCCACGAAAAGAAGAGCGACAATGACACAGATGAGCATGGTCCAAGTCATGATCACGCCCAGCATGCTTTGGCCCCGGAAGGGTTTGTCTC
This sequence comes from Candidatus Aphodousia faecipullorum, assembly GCA_018714205.1. Classification (GTDB taxonomy): domain Bacteria; phylum Pseudomonadota; class Gammaproteobacteria; order Burkholderiales; family Burkholderiaceae_F; genus Aphodousia; species Aphodousia faecipullorum. The sequence continues at coordinate 14,748 of DVNR01000084.1, read as the reverse complement.
CCAGGATTTTGAAAGTTTCGACAGCGAAGATAGGGGAAGCGCTTTGCACGATGGTTCACATAGAATGAAAAATCAATCTTTTTCAGTATTAACGTTGAACACTCTAGCGTTGAACGTCAAGACGAAATCTTAACAAAGATAAAGCGCACAAGGCTCTTTTAGTTTTGACTCAAATTGAATCTCTTGGTCATTCGGTGCCCACAACGAGTGTCTTTGTCAATTAGAATTGGTGGCTGAAATTATTCGTATGGGGATTAGCATGGATCAAAAAGAATTGAAACGTTTGGTAGGTCAATCCGCTGTGGCTTATGTAAAACCTGGTGAAATTCTGGGAGTCGGGACCGGCTCGACGGTGGATTGTTTCATTGACGCACTCAAAGATAGCGGGATTGATGTTCCGGCCTGCGTGTCCAGCAGTGTTCGATCAACGAAAAAGCTTCAAGACTACGGTTATCGCGTGGTTGATTTAAATGAAGTTGATCGCATTGGCGTTTATATTGACGGCGCTGATGAGATTGACGCAAGTTTTTCGATGATCAAAGGTGGAGGCGGAGCGCTTACTCGAGAGAAGATTGTCGCCTCGGTGTCTGATCGTTTCGTTTGTATTGCCGATGCGTCGAAAAAAGTGGATGTTCTTGGACAATTTCCATTGCCGATCGAAGTCATTCCAATGGCGGTTCGTGCAGTATCGGCTGAAATTCAACGCTTGGGTGGAGAGCCGGTTTTGAGAGACTTCACCACGGACAACGGCAATAAAATTCTTGACGTCCATGGTTGGAAAATTGAGGATGCCTGCGCTTGGGAAGAGAAACTTAACCAAATTGTGGGTGTCGTGACAGTCGGACTTTTCGCTCATCGTGGTGCGGATGTTTTGCTGTTGGGCACAGATGAGGGAGTGAAAACTTTTTCTCGATAAATAAAAACCACGGAGAAATATCTTCCGTGGTTTTGAGCGCCTTAATAGACAAAGCTTATTTCGGTGGCGTGTAATTTGGAACGTTGTCCACACCGTCACCGAAGAGGTATTTTTGCATCTGTTCGAGTAAATGTTTGCGGACTTTGGCGTCGGCCAAGTTGAATTGGTACTCATTAACCATCATGGTTTGGAGTTTGATCCATTCATCCCAAGCCTCTTTAGAGACGTTGTCGTAAACTTTTTTACCTAAAGGACCAGGTAAGGGGGCGTAGTCAAGTCCCTCGGCTTCTTTGCCGAGTTTGACGCAGTGAACCATACGAGCCATAGGCTGATCTCCCGAAAAAATATCAATGCCTGCATTGTAAAGTGTCCGTATGAATTTTTGTTTGCTTAATGCGATGGATTAGGTGTGTATGGCTGGAAATTTGCGTGATCAATTGGCGGCATTTCGCCGAACTCAATTGCAGAAAAATCAAGAAGGTTCCGAGTCGGTGAAGGAGGTAGCGGAATCGAAAAAAGAAGGCGCTTTGGCCAAGAGTGGTGTGTCGGTTGATTCATTATCAACTAAAACACCATCTACAAAGCCATATCGCCCCAGTTTGTCGTTGACTCCTGGATTGCCAGTCAGTGAGCGTGGTAATGAAATTATTAAAGCCATTCGTGCGCATCGAGTATTGATTGTTTGCGGTGAAACTGGGTCTGGCAAGACAACACAGTTGCCAAAATTATGTCTTTTGGCCGGTCGCGGTCGTCGAGGAATGATCGCTCATACGCAACCCCGTCGCATCGCGGCGAGTTCCATTGCTAAACGTTTAGCCGAAGAAACACAGACGGAGCTTGGTGAATTAGTCGGCTACAAAGTGCGGTTCACAGACAAAACCAAGTCGAGTGCTCGCATTAAACTCATGACCGACGGGATATTATTGGCAGAAACTCAATCGGACCCGCTGTTGCGAGCGTATGACACCATCATTATTGATGAAGCCCATGAAAGAAGCATTAACATCGACTTCCTGTTGGGGTATCTGAAGGCGTTGCTAAAGAAACGGTCGGATTTGAAGGTTATTGTGACATCCGCGACGATTGACACAGAACGATTTGCCAAACACTTCGCCGACGATAATGGGGAGCCTGCGCCGATTTTAAGCATCTCCGGTCGCACTTATCCGGTCGAAATTCGCTACCGTCCAATTGAGGAAGCTGACGAAACAGATGATAAGAGTCTGATAGGAGCCATCTGCGACGCGTGTGAGGAACTTATGCGCGAAGGCAGTGGCGACATACTAGTTTTTTTACCGGGAGAGCGTGAAATTAAAGAAGCGTCTGAGGCGCTAAGTTACAGTATGCCTTCCAGCACGGAAATTTTGCCGCTTTACGCCAGACTGTCCGCGGCAGAACAAGAAAAAGTTTTTAAGACAACAGATAATCGCCGAATTGTTCTCGCCACCAATGTCGCAGAAACTTCTATTACCGTTCCGGGTATTCATTATGTTGTGGATGCGGGGCTTGCTCGAGTTAAACGCTACTCGTATCGCAACAAAGTTGACCAATTACAGATTGAACCTGTCAGTCAGGCTTCTGCTAATCAGCGTGCTGGTCGGTGTGGCCGTATCGCAAACGGAATTTGTATTCGACTCTATAGCGAAGAGGATTTTGCCCGTCGTGCCGCGTTTACCGATCCCGAGATCATGCGTACTAATTTAGCGGCTGCCATTTTACGAATGAAGTCACTAAAGTTGGGTGATGTTAGAAGCTTTCCTTTTGTTCAAGCTCCCCCCAATCGAGCGATCGTTGATGGTGTTGGATTACTGAAAGAATTAAATGCGCTTGACGACAAAGAGCGTTTAACTGATGTTGGTCGTGCGCTTGCCAGATTGCCTGTTGACCCCAAAGTTGCTCGCATGCTCCTGGCAGCTCAAGAAAACGGAGCACTTTCTGAAGTATTGATTATCGCCAGTGCGCTTTCGGTTCAGGATCCCCGAGAAAGACCGATTGATCGGCAGGAGGCCGCTGATAATGTGCACCGTGCCATGGCTGATGACAAAAGCGATTTCCTAACATTTGTGAAGCTATGGCGATATGTTGAAAACGCAACCGCTAACAAAGAAAGCAATCGAAAACTCACAGAAGAGTTTAAGCGCAAATTCCTTAGCCCACGCAGACTTCGTGAATGGAAGGATGTTTATAAACAGCTGAAAGAAATGAGTTTGGAGCTTGGTTGGAAGCTTAATACTGAAACAGCTAGTTATGAACAAGTTCACTATTCTTTACTGACCGGTTTGTTAGGTAACTTGGGCTATAAGATTCCTGACGCCGAACCCAAGTCAGCGCCATTTTTAGGAGCTCGTGGCATTAAATTCTTCATTTGGCCAGGCTCTCCTCGGGCGAAAAAATGTGGTCGTTGGATAATGGCTGCAGAACTGGTGGAAACATCGCGACTCTTTGCGAGAACTGTTGCAGATATTGATCCGCTTTGGGTTGAGCGAGCTGGCGCTCATCTCCTGAAAAAGAGTTATTCAGAGCCGCATTGGGAGAAAAAAGCCAATTGTGTGATGGCGTTGGAAAGGGGGACTCTTTATGGCCTAACGGTTTACGGCGGGCGAAAAGTTTCTTATACGGATAAGGATCCTGGGCTGTGTCGTGAACTGTTTATTCGACAAGCGCTCGTAGAGGGTGAGTTTGAATCGCAAGCGTCGTTTTTTAAACACAATCAACAACTTGTTCGGGAAATTAAAAATTTGGAACATAAAGCTCGTCGATTAGATGTCTTGGTTGACGATGAGCTCATTGTGCAGTTTTATGACAGCCTTTTACCGCAGGAAGTCACCAGCGGCGTAACTTTTGAGCAATGGCGTCGCAAGGCCGAAAAAAACAATCCTAAATTGCTCTACCTTTCCCGGGAAGAACTGATGAAGCATGAGGCTTCAGGGATAACAACGCAATACTTCCCAAAATTGGCCCATGTCAAGGGAGTTGATATGGCGCTGACCTATCACTTTGAACCAGGTAGCCCCAGAGATGGCGTGACAATGGCAGTTCCCCTTTTTGGACTCAACTTGGTTGATGAGGTGCGAGCTCAATGGTTGGTTCCCGGTATGCTAAAAGAAAAGGTGCAATTGTTAGTAAAGAGTTTGCCTCAACGGTATCGTCGCCACTGCGTACCGCTGGAAAATTATGCAAAAGCCTTTGCAGCCCGACATGAAAAAACATTCGGTGAGCGACCGCTGCTGGAAGCGATAGCTTCTGATATTGATGAACAATTCCAAATTAAACCTAAAGTTGCTGATTTTAAGCCTGAGCAACTCCCGGCACACCTTTTCATGAACTATAAAGTTCTTGATGAATACGGGCGACAGATTGCGATGGGGCGAAATTTAGCGGGATTAAAAAGTGAATTCGGCCAAGAGGCACAAAAATCGTTTCAAGCTGTTGCCTCAGAAGATGCGGCGGTTTCTGCTGAGCTCAGTGATGAAATTACAAGTTGGAATTTCGGTGAGTTGCCGGAAATCATGGAAATCAAGCGCAAGAATATTTCTTTGATTGGGCATCCGGCGTTGGTTGATCGTGGCGATGTGTGCACGCTTGAGGTTTTCGATGACCCAGAGGAGGCTGCAAAGCAGCATCGCAAAGGTCTATTGAAACTTTTTAAATTACAACTTCGAGAACAAATTAAATACCTTGAAAAAACATTAAAGACTTTGCAAGCAGTGCAAATGCAAGCGAGCATGGTGCCAGCTTTGGCACAAGCGTTTGACAGTTTTGAGTCATTGCGAGAGGCAGTGATAGATTGTGCTTTAACGCAAACCGCGCTCGTTGATCCCTTGCCTGTCAATGCGTCACAATTTGAGGAGCGTCGACAAGATGCTAAAGGTAAACTCAACTTGATTGCCCAAGAAATTGCGAAGCTTCTTTCTGAAATAGTTGAACTGGCTTCGCCGATCCCTCGAAAATTGAAAAATTTCCCTGATAAGGCAGTCATCGAAGACGTAAATGCACAACTGCAAGCTCTTTTTTCAAAAGGCTTTTTAACGAATACGGCTTATTCCCATTTAACCCAATATCCTCGGTATCTACGAGGGATCGTTTGGAGACTCGATAAGTGGCCTGATGACCGACAAAAGGATGCGGAAAAAATGCGAGATGTTAATCGGTTTATCACCATGTATCAGCGTGCCATTCGATCAAGAAAAGGGGTTGAAGATGATCGTCTTGAAGAATTTCGTTGGATGATCGAGGAACTGAGGGTCTCGCTTTTTGCCCAAAAACTTCGTACGCCGATGCCTGTTAGTGTCAAACGTCTCGACAAAATTTGGTCGTCTATGCAGTATTGACGAAGGCGTTGTTCCTGAAACCCGTTAAAAAAGAAAGTTCCGTAAAATACGAGCAGCAGATATTTCGTTAAGGATTCGATACATGTACGATATGCCGATTAGGCCAGCATTTTGGAATATCCCGTTTTGGGCACAGGTGGGTTTATATGCATTGGGATTTGTTGCAGTAGCTGTGTGCATTTGGGGTATTTGTCGTTGTGTCAAGTTATGGAAAGAAGGAAAAGTAGAGACCTTGCCGGCGGAGCGAAAACTTCGCTTGGAAGGGCTGTGGCGAGATGCTTTTATGCATAGGCGCTTGTTGAAAACACCGAGCGGACTCATTCACTTTGCGATTTTCTGGGGATTCCTTTTTTTATTTTTTGGCACTGCAACAGCTGTTTTGGACTGGGACATCGGTCATTACCTCTTTGATGCGCGATTTCTTAAAGGCAACACCTATTTGGCGTACAAATTAATTTTGGATATTGCTGGTCTTGCTGCCTTTGTTGGGTTAGTGGCGGCTGCTATTCGGCGTTTTGTGTTGCGTAAAAAAACGCTTGAGCGTTCTTGGCGATTTATTTGGATTTTGAGCTCATTGGCTGCCATCATCTTGACTGGATTCATTGTCGAAGGACTGCGGCTGGCGGCAGAAGCGCCCGCCTGGGCACATTTCTCTCCTGTCGGTAATTGCTTCGCAATGTTGTTTAATGAACTTTTCACTGCGGAGCAATTGTATGGTGCTCACTTAACATGGTGGATTGTTCATGCCGTTGCGGCTTTAGTGTTTGTGGCATTGATCCCCTTTACCTATTTTGGCCATATGTTTAAAGCGCCAACCAACATCTACTGGCGTAAATTAGGTCCAAAGGGACGCATTGAAAAAATCAATGATATTGAGGAACAAGAAGAGTTTGGTGTTTCTCGCTTTGACCAATTTACGGCAAAACAACGACTGGATTTCGATGCTTGCACCGAGTGTGGTAGATGTTCGGAAGTTTGCCCAGCTCGTCGCGCAGGAAGCCCTTTGGACCCGAAGGCTTTGGTCATGCAACTGAAGGCCCGGTTGCACAATCCGGGTGATGACAGGGAACTGGTCGGAGGTATTATCGATAAGGATGCCCTTTGGAGTTGTACAACGTGCGGCGCATGTGTGCAGGCTTGCCCAGCTCGTCTGGATTTGCCTCGAACCATTGTTGATATGCGTAGACACCTCGCTCTTGAGGAAGGGGACTTTCCTCCAGGGTTGGCTAAAGCCCTACAAAACACACAGACAGTGGGAAATCCTTGGGGTATGGATCCTGCCAATCGCTTGGACTGGGGCAAGGATTTGAATTTGCCAATCGCCAAGGAAGGCGAGCCTGTGGATTTTCTCTATTGGGTCGGATGTTCAGCCTCGTATGATCGGCGCGCTCAAAAAATTGCTCGTTCCATGGTGAAAATTTTACGTGCAGCAGGGGTTTCTTTTGCCATCATGCAGGAAGAACGTTGCCATGGTGACTTCGCTCGTCGAAGCGGAGAGGAGTACACGTATCAGCTTGCGGCAATGGAAAATATTGAAAATTTGCACAAATATCAATTCAAACGTATTTTGGCCCACTGCCCTCACTGTTTTAACACGCTTAAAAACGAATACCCTCAATTTGAGGGGGGACAATTTACGGTGATTAGTCATACGCAATTGATTCTTGAATTGATTCAAAGCGGTCGAATTAAACCGAAATTGGCCCAACCTGAAAAGATTGTTTTCCATGATCCATGCTACATGGCAAGGTATAACAATAGTGTTGGAACGTCTCGTAAGATTTTCGACTCGATTGAGGGACTTAGTCGTGTTGAGTCAATCGAACGAGGTAAAGCTGCCATGTGTTGTGGCGCAGGGGGCGGTCAAATGTGGATGGAAAGCACCACGAAAAAGATTAACTTCATTCGACTAACGGATTTGCGAAAATCGGCTTCGACGGTCGCAGTGGCATGCCCTCATTGCCTGACTATGTTCGAGAGTGCCATGGTTGGTGATAAAGTTCTTAACGGAATGGAAATTGAAGAGTTGTCTGAAATTGTCGCAAAAGGATTGGAAGACTGAGGTGGTCCCGCACCTGAAACAGTTTTTTATCTACGGTGGGATTGGTGTTATTAATACCTGAATCCATTGGGGTGCTTTTGGGATTTTTTATTCTTGGTGCACGTTTTCCCAAAGTCGCTCGAATCTTTTGGGTTTCCTAATTGCTGTCACGTTTTCCTATGTGATGAATGCGACATTTACATTTAAAAAGAAGCAAAACGTCGTTGGTTATATCAAAATGGTGATTGTCATGGCATCCATTTCTTGGGGGATTGGGTGGTGTGCTGATCAAAGCGAATGGCACCCCCTTTTGACATTGGTTTTGTCTTCCGGCACGAGTTTGTTATTGGGCTTTTTGTTGAGCAAATTTTTAGTTTTTCGGTAAGCTGGACCAGAATGGTAAAACGTTAATAAAAACGGCAATGGTACTGCCATACCATTGCCGAGCAAGAGAGATCAAACCACCAAACTAGATTTGCTGCTCTTCCTTTTTGTTTTTCCGCCGGAAAGAACCAGAGACCATTTCAAATTTAAATAAACGGCACTCCAGTGGTCCGTTGAAAATCACAATCTTTCTAGATTCCGATAGACGCATCTGTTGAGGAAGTTTCCGATCACTGGTCAGCATCCATGCCGTCCAACCTGAAAATTGTCGTTTGAGGTTATCTGCGACATTTTTCATCATCGATGCAACAGAGGCGCTTTTCGGGTTAGATTGTTCACCGTAAGGTGGATTAGTCACAATCATGCCGTTTTCAGCCTGTGGAGTGACTTCACGAGCATCGCAGCGAGTAAAGGTAAGCCTACCATCCCTTAAAAGTGGTCCTAGTCCGGCGCGTTCAGCGTTACTTTGGGCTTTTTCAACAACGATGGACGAAATGTCGCTTGCTGCAATTTTTACATTCGCGCTGAGATTAACTGCAGCTTGTGCGTCTTCTTTGAGCTCTTCCCACAGTTCGAGGTCGAACATATTAAGCTTCTCAAAGGCAAATGAACGGTTTAGTCCCGGGGCAATATGGCAAGCAATTTGCGCGGCCTCAATCGCAATGGTTCCTGAGCCACAAAATGGATCCTGTAGAGGTTTTTCCGCTGACCACTCGGAGAGGGCTAATAGCCCCGCGGCTAAATTTTCCTTTAATGGCGCCTCGCCTTTTTCGATACGCCAACCCCGTTTGAATAACGGTTCACCAGAGAGGTTGAAGTAAAACGTGCAATGACGCTCCGTAATGAATGCGTGAATGCGAACGTCAGGGAACATTTTTTCAATGCTTGGGCGCTCGCCACAAACTTCACGGAATCGATCACAAATTCCATCTTTGATACGAAGCGTTGTGAAATCAAGGCTTTCCAGCGGTGAGCGATGGGCTGTCACATCGACACGAATTTTCATGTTTGGGTCAAAAAAACGCTCCCACGGCAAAACATGAGCCATATCGTAAATATCATTGCTATCGTAGTACTGTCGAGTCGCAATACGCATAAGGATACGACTAGCATACCGACTTTCCAGACAGGCTCGCATTGATGTTTCTAGAGCGCCTTCAAATAAAACGCCGCCTGCATTAATTTTTATGTTTTGGGCACCAAGGCTTTGTAGCTCTTTTGCAAGAATTGGTTCTAGTGTGCGTGGGCAAACAGCAAAAAAATGGTAATTCGGCATCAGCAATTAATTCCTATTCGGGACGTGGGCTAGAAAAATACAGAGGCTGCGAAGTTCTGCCCAAACATCTCCGCGATTATTAACAGTAAGACCTTTGGCTAGACGATCCAAATCAGCACAACGGTCCAAAGCGTTCGTGAGTTTTTTAGAGGAACAACGTCCAACGAGCTTGGAAACATGCATTCTCATGGAAGGCATTATTGGTGCTTGTCGGTTTTCAGACACGGCAATCGCATCGCGAATAAGCGAAGACAGCCTCATGAGAATAAATGGCAGGGGTTCGTCTTCGGCTTGCATCCCACTGACGGTACGCCCCACTCTGGCCACATCGCCCATACCGATAGCCTCAATTAAATCTTCAACACCGTAGCGGGAAACATTCATGACACTATTTTCGACTTCCTGAAGAGTGAGTTCCTTCTGCGGGTACAGTAAAGATAGTTTCATAAGCTCCTGCTTGGCAGCCAGAAGGTTCCCTTCGGTTTGTTCAGCAAAAAAATTAAGGGCCTCCATGCTCATCGATTGTTTTTGTTGGCGCAAACGATTACTAATCCAACGAGGGTAGAGGTTGCGAGACACAGGTTGACAACTGATCACGTTGCCGTAAGTCGCGAGGGCTTTAAACCAAGCTGTTTTTTGAGTTGCATAATCAACTTGGGTGAGATGAAAGAAAGTGACAATGCCCTTTAAGCTGGGAGCCATTTTGCTGAATTCTGTGAGCGTTTTACTGCCCTTGACCCCCGGGCCAGACGATATCAGGCGGACCTCTATAATTTTTTTTTCATCGAATAAAGAAACAGATGTCAGAGCATCCATTAAAACGGACCAATCGCTGTTAGCCCCCAACGCTAGCACAGTTCGTTCACTGTAACCTAATTCTGAGGCTGTGCTTCTTAGAGCGTCACCAGCTTCCTGTGCTAGGAGGGGCTCCTCACCCAAAATGATCCAAATGGGATCCAGATGGCCGCTTTTTTGGACTTGTGTGAGAATTTTAGAAAGGTCTTCGCTTTTAATATTCATCACTGATCGGCTTTATGGTTGCTAGGCGATTGAGCAATTGCGTAATTAAATCTTGTTGAATTTCACGATAAAGCATGGCTTCTTCAGCATCGCGAGACAGATAATCTTCCTCGTTGTAGGTCATGTCTCTGGAGCCTGTGAAAGTCGTCGGAGGCAAAAATTCCGCGCCGTCTTGATTGATGAGACGGAAGGTTAATTGTAAAGTCAGCTCATATTCACGAGCTTCGCCACGCATGTTTAGCGACACGACTTCGCGATTTCTACCTGAAGAGACCAGTTCCAAAATGGCATCGGCTTCCTCGGCTGTGTCAACCAAGGTGATGTTCGTTCCTCCCTTGAGCATGCGACGAATTTCCGCCGCCATTTGATTATTGACGGGCAAGTTTACGAACATTGTTTCAATCGGCAAGGTGACACGTCCGCGAAGGTGAAAACCACAACCGGTCAGTCCAACAGCTAACGCCAATGATGACAACAAAAAGGAACGTCGTGCCAAAGACATGGTAACCATCTCAAGAGAAAACAAACAAGGCTCATTATACCGAGCTTGTTCTGAGCAAAATGTTTTTATAAGAGAAAGCCCGGCACGAAGCTCGCGCCGGGCCATGAATCAAAAGGCTAACGGTAGCTGTGTATCTAAGCCGCTACGATGTTGATGAGCTTCTTAGGAACAACAATGATCTTGCGGATCGTTTTGCCTTCTGTGAATTTCTTCACATTTTCATTGGCAAGAGCCGCAGCTTCAATGTCTTCTTTGGAAGCTGTTGCAGCCACTGTCACAGAACCGCGAAGTTTGCCGTTAACTTGAACGACCAGGGTCATCTCGTCGGCCACGAGTGCCCCTTCGTCCACAGAGGGCCATGGGGCATCAAGGATATCTCCAAAGTGGCCGATGTAGCCCATGTCTTTCCAAAGCTGGGAAGTAATATGCGGAGCAATCGGGTAGAGCGTTCGAATTAGAATCGATGCGCATTCCTTCAATACGGAGGCAGAAGCGGCATCATCACCCAATTTGGCGCTTTCCAAAGCGTTGAGCATCTTCATGGTCGCGGAGACAACGGTGTTGTACTGCATGCGATCAATGTCGGAGCTTGCTTGCTTTAAAGCCGAGTGAATATCGCGGCGGAGATTTTTCTGCTCGTGTGTCAGTGTTTGGGGCAGATCATCACAGGCTGCAACAATACTGTCATGATGCTTGTAGCACCAATTCCAAAGACGGCGCAAGAAGCGATACGTTCCTTCAGCGCCGGAATTACTCCAAGCGGCTGATTGATCTGGAGGTCCCGCAAACATGACAAAACTGCGCGCTGTGTCAGCACCGAATTTGTCAATAATTGCCTTTGGTTCCACAACGTTATTCTTGGATTTACTCATCTTCTCGACACCGCCCATCGTGACTGGCAAGCCGTCATCTTTAGCTATAGCTTTGACAGGGCGAGCTTTTTCATCGTAGAAAATTTCAATCTCATCAGGATAGTACCAACGCTTCTTGCCATCGGGTTGCTCACGGTAGTAACACTCAGCAGTGAGCATGCCTTGCGTGAATAAGCGGGTGAACGGTTCGTCAAATTTCACTAGGCCCAAGTCGCGCATGACCTTAGTCCAGAAGCGGGCATAAAGCAAGTGCAACACAGCATGTTCAATTCCGCCGATATATTGGTCAACCGGTGCCCAATAATCGTTGCGAGCATCAACCATGGCGTCGTTGCTGTCATGAGAGCAGTACCGCATGAAGTACCATGAGGAGTCAACGAAGGTGTCCATTGTGTCAGTTTCGCGCGTCGCGTCGGCTCCACATTTTGGACATTTGCATTTGAGGAACGATTCGCACTTATTTAAAGGATTGCCAGAGCCATCTGGGACCAAATCTGTCGGTAATACAACAGGCAAGTCTTCTTCTGGAACCGGAACGGGACCGCAGTGTGGGCAATTGATGATGGGAATTGGAGTCCCCCAATAACGTTGACGGCTGATACCCCAATCACGGATACGGAATTGTGTTTTCTTTTCGCCTAAGCCTTTAGCTGCTAAAGCTTCAGCGATTTTGTCTATGCCGTCATGGACATTTAAACCGTCGAAGTCACCGGAGTTGACAAGCTTGGTATTGTCACTTTTATCAGCGTACCAATCTTGCCAGGCTTCTGTCGAGTAGGTCTTGCCGGGAACACTGACGACTTGACGAATTTCAAGACCGTATTTTTTTGCAAAGGCAAAATCGCGCTCGTCATGAGCAGGCACGCCCATCACAGCGCCCTCGCCATAGCTCATTAACACATAGTTGCCAACCCAAACTTCAACGTCTTTACCTGTTAACGGATGTTTGACATAAAAGCCGGTAGGCACACCTTCTTTTTCCTTCGTGGCAAGGTCAGCTTCGCTCACACCTCCCTTGGCGCATTCTGCGCAGAATTCGGCAACGCGAGGATTATCTTTAGCTAGACGCTTGGCAAGGGGGTGCTCGGCAGCAATCGCCACGAACGTTACGCCCATCAGCGTGTCGGCGCGAGTCGTAAAGACTTGCAAGAGCTTATCTTCGCCGTCAATCGTGTAGGGGAATGCGAGCTTAACACCAACGGATTTGCCGATCCAGTGTTCTTGCATCGTGCGAACTTGTTCGGGCCAGCCTTTTAGTAAATCCAGGTCCTTTAACAGTTCATCCGCATACTGCGTGATACCTAAGTAGTAACCGGGGATTTCTCGTTTTTCAACCACGGCGCCTGAACGCCAGCCTCGACCATCAACTACCTGTTCATTAGCAAGCACCGTTTTATCGACAGGGTCCCAGTTAACAATTTGGGTCTTGCGGTAGCAAATGCCCTTTTCGAGCATCTTCAAGAACATCCATTGATTCCAGCGATAGTATTCTGGAGTACACGTTGCCACTTCGCGCTTCCAATCGAAAGCAAGCCCAAGGGGCTTCATCTGGCTTTTCATGTCGGCAATATTGGCAAATGTCCACTTGGCCGGGGCGATGCCGTGGTTGATGGCAGCATTCTCAGCTGGCAAGCCGAAAGCATCCCATCCCATTGGGGTCATGACGTTATAACCCTTCATGCGAAGGTAGCGGTACATAACATCGTTCAAGGTATAGTTTCTTACATGGCCCATGTGGAGCTTGCCACTCGGGTAGGGTAACATGGACAACACATAAAATTTAGGCTTTTCCTTGCCATGAGCGTCTTTTGCATGCTCTACGGCATGGTACACATCAGCCTTTTGCCAAGCATCTTGAACTTCTGCTTCGACAATCTGTGGTGAATAGGTATCACGCATAGCCTTTTCCAATCTAGGTATCGGTTATTCGACGTCATCGCCGTCAGGTGTGACGGTCACCCCATCTTTTGCGGATGGGTATCGTTTCTCAGCTCCGTGAAAGTCTAATATTTGACGGACTTTCGATAAGAGCTATTTAGATAAAACAATTCATGAAGTATAACGTGTCGATAACTAATTAGAACAGGTGAGATAGGGAAAATCACTTAGTCTTGACGTGGAGGTTTTGTATGAGCTTTCAACCGAACGTCACATATTAATAATTGATGAACGAAAATTTGACATGAGTAAAAGAAGTCTGTAGGATTAACAGTCTGAAAGATGAACGCGGGGTGGAGCAGTCTGGTAGCTCGTCGGGCTCATAACCCGAAGGTCGTTGGTTCAAATCCAGCCCCCGCAACCAACTGAATGTCTCAGTAGTCGAAAGGCTTCTGAGATTTTTTGTTTTTCACTTCTATACTCCACTTTTTTCAAATCACTCAATCTGTTTTCAGTTTCCGTGTTGAGCTTTTCAGCAACAAAATTTGAGCTTGAAAACAACGCCTGTCTTTCCTCCTATTGATAAGCTTCGATAGAAAATCAGAGCACTTCACCAAGTTGCTCCTTTCTGTCTTATTTCATAAGAGGTAAATGCTATGTCGTGTCAAGCGTTATGAAAACTGTTGCAATTTAGGGGGCGGTTCATTTAGGGGGATATTACTTTGTCGCCTAACAGATGTGGGAACGGTCGGATGTTTGTAAGTGGTTGCTATTTATACTTTTACACAGAATATGTACAGTGCTTTTTCGGCGCTTTGTTTTTCTGCCTGTAGCTGCGATTTCCCTTATTAAGGGATGGCAAGCCCGTCAATTTAATAAGGGGAATTTTTACTTCACCTCTCCATTTAAGATGAGGCTAATGTGTAAAAAACGGCTTTATGACTCCGTTAGTTGCAAATATTGAAGATTTGCCCAAAAGTTTAACTTCTTTTCAAGAGGGCGACATTGTCATTGCTAAAGTTACACCATGTTTTGAAAATGGAAATATTGCAATCGCACCACACTTGCCGCAAAATTATGGCTTAGGAAGCTCAGAATTATTTATTTTTCGCCCATTTGGCGTTCAAACAAAATATCTTTTTTACTACTTTCAGGCCACTCCTTTCAAAGATGCTTGTGCCTCAACAATGACAGGAATTGGAGGACTGAAACGCATTTCTGCAGATTTTCTCCGCATTTGTTCTGTTCCTTTGCCACCCAAAAAGATTCAGATTGAAATTGCTCGATATTTAGATGAAACTTGCAAGCAAGCTGAACTTCTAATTCAAGAAAAAGAAAAACAAGTTAAAGTCTTGGCACAATATAAACAATCTCTCATTTACGAATACGTAACCGGTAAGAAAGCCGTACCGATGTAAAAAGGCGAGCTATGAAAACGATTATTAGTGAACGTTACGATTTTCAAAAGTTCATCTTAAATGAGCTAGAAACCAATAATGGCTATGTGGTTCGCGATGCGAAGAAGCAT
>DVNR01000083.1 GCA_018714205.1 Candidatus Aphodousia faecipullorum | reverse complement strand
ACCGCTTCCAAAAAATGGACCATGCCGATTAGGAATTGGCGACTGGCTTTAAACCGTTTTAGTATTGAGTTTGGTGACAGGATCACCAAATATCTCTAAATGGAATTTACACAAACGAATTTACAATCCCGTTGACAACGGTGGGTCAAAAGAATATTGATCGGCTCAGATGTCAAACTCCGATTTCTGATAACTTTGAATTTGATTTCTCTTCAATTGACAATGATGGTTTCTTTTGTGATTCCGTTTCGCTTATTTGGTGCTAAATCTTCTTAGCTTATCTACTTCTTGCATTTTTTAAGCAGTCCGACCCATCTTCGCTAGCTAGAACCACCTCACCTCTTTGTTCCATCTAATCGAAAGAATCCTATTCAGTAACTGAGTCAAAATCTGATAGAGATCTTTTCTTTTATGTCGTATGGTTTCAATTTTCAGGTTTCATCCGCTCCGTTTAACAAAAGACCTTAGACATAGAATCGGCATCCTTCACAAACACACATTGTCCCAATATGCCTTACAAACCGTAATTGGATCGGAATCTAATCGTAGCCTACCATGTTCAAACCACAGTGCACGATTACAAGTCCTCTCAATTAATTTTCTAGAATGACTAGCAATAACTAAAATTCGACTGGATTGAACCAAATCATTTAGTCTCTTCTCAGCCTTTTCATTAAAAGCCGCATCCCCAACAGACAACCACTCATCCATTAATAAAATTTCTGGACGAATAATCGTCGCGACAGCAAAAGCAAGACGCAAATGCATACCAGAAGAATAAGTTCTCACCGGCATATTGATGAACTCTCCAAGCTCGGAAAATTCAACAATTTCATCAAACTGTTCTTCAATTTCTTTTCGTTTTAAACCCAGTAACGCACCACGAATAAAAATATTTTCTCTGCCAGTCGCCTCACCGTCAATCCCCAATCCAATATCGACAAGCGAACCAATTTCGCCAACAATTTCAGCACGCCCAGCTGTTGGCACATACACATTGCTTAAGGCTCGAAGCAGAGTACTTTTCCCAGCGCCATTGTGTCCAATCAAACCAACCCGTTCCCCTTCATGGATTTCAAAACTAACATCTTCTAGAGAACGAATCACGGTTCCTTCAGCACCGAAACTTACCCTACCGCCCGTAGCCGCCTGCATGACTGTATTTTTGAGTGACCGATTTTTTGCGTTGTAAATCGGAAAGTCAATATTCACGTGCTCGAAAATAATATGGGCCATTTTTCAACCTTTTTACAACCAATAAGCAATGCGTTTTTTATATTTACCAAAAAACCATAAAGCAACCATAGAACCAACTATTGCCATTACAACTGCCACAGACCAATTCATTAACGTCGGACTACTTCCTAAAATCGGGGCTCTAACCAGTTGGACCAAGTGATACACCGGATTTGGATCAACTAATAAATTCGCGGAACGTGGATTTAAAGTGTTTGGCATCCAGATAATCGGGGTCACATAAAAGAAAACTTGCAATAAGCTATTCACTATCTGGGGCATGTCTCGAAAACGTGTACAAAATGTTCCCAGAAATATTGACACCCACAGCATATTCCAGCAAAAAACAATAAAACCCGGAATTAACCAAAGGATATCCCAAGTAATTCCACGACCGACAACCAGAAAAACCAAAGGCAAAATAATAATGTTATGACCACAAATGACTATATTTCGCCAAAGGACTCGGATGGAATATAAGGATAAAGGCAAGTTCAGCTGCCGAATCATTCCTTGCGCATCAATAAATGCTGAACTCCCCTCCATTACTGACGTCGAAAAACATGTCCAGAGAATGATACCCGTCGCTAGAAAAGGAAGATATTCTTCCATAGGAGTGTTCAACACTTGGCCAAACACAATGCCGATCATCGCAATCATCACACCCATGCTGATCGTGAGCCAAAAAGGTCCCAATTTTGAGCGGCGATACCGCTGACGGATATCTTGCCAGCCGAGCATCAAGGCAAGGTAAAGCTTTTCACGACTGCGCATCAAATCTTTGACGGCAACACTGACTTCATTCACCATTTAATGAAATTCCAAGACTTGAAAATGCCATTATAGCGATTAAACAGTTACTCCAAGTTTTGCACCTGCTCACGCATCTTCTCAATATTGACTTTCAATGCCAAGGAGGTTTGGGTCATTTCAATCGCAGCAGCTTTGCTACCCAACGTGTTGGCTTCGCGATTAAGTTCTTGCATCATAAAATCAAGCTTTTTGCCCACTTCACCACCGACAGACAACAATCGACGAATTTCTTTCACGTGCGTTAATAGACGATTCATTTCTTCGTCAACATCCATCTTGATGGCATAAAGAATTACTTCCTGACGAATCCGATCATTGATTTCTTCTGTCGTTAGTGTTGCGTGTTCAGTCAAAGTCTTGGTTAAAGCCTCTTTCAAGCGCTCTTCTAATTTAATTTGAAGATTTTCAAGAATTAGTGGCAGCTTGGGTTCCAACTCTTTAACCGTCTCAACAATTCGATCGCAATAACCATTAATCACAACAGCCAAGGCTTCGCCTTCACGAATGCGAGAGGCAGCAAAAATATCGATTGCTTCATCCAACGCTTCAATAACCTGACTGGTTAAGGCATCCTCATCAATGGCTTGAGGCTTTAATAAACCGGGAAACTGCAAAATATTGGACACGGTCAACGGACGAGCATCAGGTTTTACCTTTAAGACGGATTCTTGCAGCGCTAAAACATTCGCTAACGCGGTTTGATCCAAACTTTGCTCAACGAGAGCGGAATCCCCCACCCAAGACAGGCGACATTCAATTTTTCCCCGTTTGACAGCTCTAACCAATCGAGCGCGAACGTCCCCCTCTAAAAAACGAAGCTCTTCCGGGAGACGAATCGCCACTTCTTGGTATCGGGAATTCACCGACTTCAAATCCAGTGAAATAGCGCCCAACACCGTCTCTTTTTGAATATGGGCAAAGCCCGTCATGCTGCTAACCGACATAAAACCATTCCTTGATATCAAAACTCTCAGAGATTAACGCAATCGAAAAATAAATCAAGTTTCTTTTGTACTCACCAATTAATAAACGAAATTTTCATCTCCTTTGACCGATCGCAAATTGGCGACCTTTCGACGGAAAACTCTGTGGAAATCGTTATCTTCTTTTCAGTACAATCCCCTCCCTTTGTCGCTGGCTCGCATTCCCTAAGCCAGTCAAATGCGGCACGACTGCCCTTTATTGGATCAGCATATAATATGAAAGGACCCAATCATGAGCATCTCGTCTCTTAACCTCTTGACCACCTTTGCGATGGCTAAGCACGCCTATCGTCTAAATAATCTTGATTCTCATTACCCAACCTGGGGGGGGGGGTATTTATTTGAAAATTCAATTAATTACAATCAAATTGAATCAAAAATTGATGGTATCGTTCGCGCCATCGGCATGTACCCTATTCTCTTTTACAAGCTGACACCTGAGTTACGCTACTACATGGCCGAACACCATTGTCCTGTGAAAAGCAATTGGACGCACTTTTTCCTTGAAGCCAGTCATATCTACCCTCACGCTCAAGGTCTTTTTTGTGACAGTCACGCATTTTTGCAAAACCATGCTCAAGACTTCATGAGACAACTCTTCCGTTTGGAGCCAATCAATCAAACGCTTTTACTCGAGCATAAACCGTCGGTTTTGACACTGGCTGCGACACTCACTCACATTGGTCGACCGGAACAAACGCCGCTTACCAAGTCAGCGGGCAGTTTTGATGAACCTTACTACCAACTTTTGCATTCCGACCTTCCTCACGCCATTGTGGCGTCCATCCTACAGTTGACCCGTACCCGCGTTCGGCAGTTGCGCGCGCAAATCAATCATTCTGTCAAAGTCAGACGCCATGACGGATCTCAAATTCGAGCAATGGAACGAAACACCATGTATCGATTCATGCTCTTTTTGGCGGTTCACCTCTTTAAACACTTTCGTCACTTCGGGCTTTCAGCGATTCAGGCGTTTGTACAAGCCAACAAAATGATTCATGCGATGCCAACGCTAAAGGCTCATCTCAGCGAGGAGTTTCATTTAAGCACCAATTTATTTTATTGGCTCTATCAAGAAGGACTTTTTGAAAATTCCCCCTGTCGCTCCATTCAAGACGAGCCATTATCCTATCCGAGCAAATTGCTGGCGCTTTTTCATCTGGATGCGAAATCCACCCTACCCAGCCCGAAAAAATGTGCTCAATTTGCTATTCCCCAATGGGCTGCTCCGGAAGACAAGAAGCTTCTAAATGCCGTCAACATCGCGCTAATCAATGATGCACCCCTTCGCCCCATCCTCATTGCTTACTGCGAGGATGCGTACAAATGAAGGTCTTCCCATTCTTTAAGAAAAAGCCGATCATCAAAGAGTCCTCTCAATTTGATCATTGGCCCGAAAAACTTCAACCGATTGAACCTGAGGCACTTTTGACGATTCATCAAGACTCGGTTCATCGATTCAAACTCGCTTGGTCTGACGCCTCAACATGGCATCAACTGATGTTACCGGTCATTAAACAATATGCCTATGTGACACAACGTCTCCCATACCAGGCCCAAGGCATTTTCAGTCAAACCGACGGCTTGTTTTTAGCAGGAATCCAGGCGGCGTCTTTCGCGGTCGACATCATGGAAGAAAGCGTTCATTTGGAGCGCAACATCATGAGTCAGGCTCTGCTTCAATCACGACTTAAAGGAGCCGCCGCCTGCGCGGCCCTTTTAGGTTTCTTGCATGCGCTCGTCAACCGAATGACCATCCAGCCTCAGGGTTCTGATTACCGTCCCTTTTTCGAAATTGACGAGACGAATTACGTAAAACACGCCCCTTTTAATCCACTGGCAAGCACCTACTATCAGTGGACTCATCAGCGTCTTCTCTCAACATCCGACACTCAACCGGAGCCCCCGCAATTAATCTGGGCGCCATCCGTTGATCGCTCAAAAAGCCAATGCGCGCTCAATTTATTTTTAGCTCGTTTGATTCTTACAAGCGACATGCTCGTTTGGCTTGGTCAGGCCGGTCTTTTCCCTCTAATGGAACTGATGAAATCTCTAACTCAAAACCATGATGACAGAAATGAATCCAGTCTATTACGAGCCAAAGAGCTCGGCATTTATCGAGCCTCTCAACTAGAACGGGAAAAACTAGGCGTTCAACTGGGTCAAACATTAGCGCCTTTGGGCTGGGAAGAAACGCTTATCCGACTTTTGCGCGCCCATATCGTTTACGATTGGGAGGTCAATGCCAAAGACAGCCCTTTGCGATTAGGTTCGGACGGACTCTTTTTGTTTTGGCCGGATGCTTGCCCCGTCCTCATTAATGATCTTTGCCAACGGGGTTTGACGGAACTGCCCAATGACCCGGATCTTTGGGCGGGACTTTTTCTAAAAGAAGGGATCTCCGAGCCCTCACACCGAAACAAACCGGTACTTCTAATCGCCGTGACGCCAAATGCCAAGCCCCGTCAAGCGATTAAACTCAATAGCAAGCTATTTGCCACTCACGAAAAGATTCTTTCTTGCAAAATCCCCAAACGACCCTTTGAGGTCACCCACCTGTCATTTGCGCAGGAAACCGCCTTGTCGGAACTCAATCGGGAAATGCTGGAAAGTTTGGATGACGCTTTCCGGATAGACGCGCCCAAAGACTTGTCCCCGACTCCGAAACGGATATATCACTTCGTCTGCGAAAAGACGCTGCCGCCAGAAACACAAAAAGCGCTCACCACACTTTTTGAACACCTGACTGTCAATCCGAATCTTCTCAAAAATCACCTGATTGACGAGGGGCTCTTGCTGACAGAACAGCTTTTGACGGGGCTAAGTGACCTCTCATCCAACCTACTCATCATGCAACTGCACACCTCGGGAATCATTGAAAGCACCCCAAAAGGCGAACCCTTTTTTGTTGAACATCACCCGGCCGATGGCTCAACACTCCGTGGAGTCATCTTGAAGTCAAGGCACATCGCCTCAGTTCATTTAAATGGATCTGAAAAACTCAACCTCAACTTTCACGAAACATTCAAGGCGATTTTCCATCGTGCGCCCAACCCAATGCCATTCGCGTACGAAACGTCTTTGGAAGATCCTCAATTGTCTTTGAATTTGGAAAACAACCCATGACGAATCAACCTGATTCCAATGAATCTTTTCATCGGGTTAGCGCCTGGCGACCGGCCTATGAAGGATTTGCCATTGCCTCCTGGAGCATCACTTTATTTTGGACGCTTCACCTTTTCTTCTCAGGGAAATTACCGCTTTTCTGGTGCAGTCTCCTCTGGACCGTCATCGGTTTTATGTTGCTGACGCGGATCCGATCGTTCATTGATGTGTTAGCCGCGAGAGCCGTGCTTTCCGGCTGCAAACAAACCTTCATCACTTTTGATGATCTCGCCTCCCTCATGAAAGGGCACGACAAGGATCTTTGGCTTGGAATCGGTTTTCGCTGGTGGCCGGAGCACTCACAAAAACTTTATGAGCTCACAAAATGGGATTGGAGCCGATTGCAACTGCCCGCAAGCCTCACCCGACTCTTTCTCACTCATCCTGCGTTGCCTGAAGAAGCGGCGGGTCTTCCCATCATTCACGGCGTTTCCGATACTGATGAACCCATTTTCCGCCCAATCAAAAATTTTGAAGGCGGATTGTGCCTATGCGGCACCACCCAGGCCGGCAAAGGGGTTTATCTAAGCCACTTGGTTTCTCAAGCCATCGCTCGGGGTGATGTCGTCATTGTCATTGATCCCAAGCACTCCTCGCGACTCAAGGACACGATCTATCACGCTTGCCTTGCCGCTGATCGTGATGAGCCGCTCACATTTCACCCGGCTTTCCCCGACACCGGCATTCGGCTTGATCCCATGCATAGCTTCACCAACGCGACGGAAATTGCCTCCCGGATTCGCCAAGCCTTTCCACCCAACATGGATGAAAGCTTCGCCAATTTCGCCTGGATGGCGGTCAACGCCATCGCTCAAGGTCTCATTGCCCTTAATATCCGTCCAACCTTGCCGCTGATTGCCCGCTACGTTCGATTGGGCATCTATGATCTTTTGGAGTCTCTTTTAGAACACCATGCCCTTCATCATGCGGAACCCCATTGGGAAAAACGCATCCCGGAATTAGCGAAAATGGCCGGACGACCGCCCTTGCCGACCTTGTCGGAACGCCTGATGGCGCTTGTCGCTTGGTATGAAACCGAGCTCACACAAAGTGAAAAAGAACCGGCGATTGACGGATTAATCGAAGTGTTTCGACATAACCGAGAACACTACTCGAAAATCACCGCGTCGCTCCTGCCGATTCTTTCGATGCTAACAACTGGCAAACTCGCCGATAGCCTCTCGCCCACCGTCACGGACATTCACGACACGCGGCCCGTGATGAATTTAGAAAAAATCATCAACGGCGGTCACGTGCTTTATATCGGCTTGGATGCCATGCCCAATCCCACCGTGGCTTCGACACTTGCCGGTATTTGGCTTGCCGATCTCGCCAATATCGCCGGACGGCGATACAACCTAGGGTTGTCCGGCGGTAAAGCACCTCGCATCAGCTTATTTGTCGACGAAGTCTCCAACGTGATCAATGTCCCGCTGATTGAAATCCTTAACAAGGGAGCGGAATCCGGCATTCAAACAACGTGCGCCATGCAAACCATCGCCGACCTCGCTCATCGAATGGGTAGCCTTGAGGCTGCCCACGTCGTGCTTGCTAATCTCAATAATCTCATCGCGCTTCGAACCAAGGATCAAATGACACAAAATTTCGTGGTGGAAACTTTGGGCAACACGTATATCTGCAACCAAGCAACAACCTTTTCATCACGATCACCCGATTCTCTCAATCCTAATTTTTCTTCAAGTTTCTCGCATCAAGTGGATTCCTCGCTGGAGCCTGTTTTCCCTCCGGCTTTTTTGGGGAAATTGCCTAACTGTGAAGCCATTGTTCAAGTCTCCGCGGGCTACATCTACAAGACTCGCTGCCCGATTCTGGTTAAAAGGATTCCTTCATGACGAAAACGCTTTGGATTATCTTTCTCTTCGGACTGTCAGCCTCGCTGATCTGGTGGCCGGGGGCCAAAAACGAGGAAACCATTCAACGATTGATTCAAGAAGAACGCCTCTGGCAGAGAGATCACCTCGGGGTTGATCTCGTTGAAATCGTGGACAACCAATTAAAAACGATCCAACATCAGGCCATGAGTACAACGTTTCTAAGAAACGACTCATCCAATATTCCTTACACCCAAAGCCTGGGCGAAGAGGACTTTCTTTTAGCGACACATCGAGTTTCAAGCAAGCCTTATTTTCAGGCCTTATTCTCGTTGCTGGTTTTAAGTCTCGGACGATTGATTGTGACCGGTTTGTTGCTGATGCTTTTATTGCCATTTTTCTTAGCGGTCATGATTGACGGGCTAGTTGAACGCAAAATTCGACATATTCATATGAAATTTCCCAACCCGTACTATTTCCGAGTATCAGGTGTGGCGCTAATGATCGCTTTAGAAGGACTCTTTTTGATCAGCCTGATACCTCTTTGGATTCCACCCATGGTTATTCCCCTGTCCTTTTTGGCGTTAGCCTACATTACCCACTGCTTGATTATTCATTATTTTGACTGAATGCATACTCTAACTTTAGTTTGCTCACTCAAACCGATTCAACAGGAATCCCAATAAATGACCGCCGACAAAAGAAAATTCCCCTGTCGGCTCGTCAGATTTGGCAATTCCTTTTATTTACATAAATTCGAAAAATTAAACTGAATACTGATATAAAAAATATCACTAAAAAGTAAAAAAGGAACTTATATTTTCAAACCTATCAAAACTAAATCATATTTATCTAAACTTGATTTGTATTTATCTTTGTTTATCATGATAAACAATATTGGATTATTTTCAATAATTAAACATCATGTTGAGCAACATCATACCTCGCACGGAATACATTAAAAAACTCAATGGATTTCAAAATAATGGACTTATTAAAGTCATTATGGGACCCAGACGATGCGGGAAGTCCTTTTTGCTGAAACTTTTCCAACAAGAACTTTTGGATAAGGGCATTGCTCCCAGTCACTTAATTCGTGTCGAATTGGATGATTTGCCTCTCTATTCCCTTCGAGATCCCCAGGCCCTTCACTCTTATGTTTTAGATCGAATCAAAGATGAAAACACTCATTATGTCTTCATTGATGAAGTGCAGCTCTGTCCTCATTTTGAGGAGGTCTTGGCGAGTCTTGCCAAACGGACCAACATCGATTTATATGTCACGGGGTCCAACGCGTACCTATTGTCAGGAGAGCTTGCCACCTTTCTATCAGGACGGTATACAAAAATAGAGATGTACCCTCTGTCTTTCAAAGAGTTCCGAGATTCTGTGGTTGGTGATGGTCTCACTGCGCAAGAAGATTTTGAACGTTATCTTCAGATCGGGAGCTTCCCTGCTTTAGTTCGTGACCGAAACGATCCCGAGCACATAGCGATCTATTACAGTGACCTGATTCAATCCATCATTTTGAAAGACATTTCCTGGCGATTGAAGCTTAGGGATACCGAAACGTTGTTCAAATTGTGCTGCTTTTTAGCATCCAATATTGGGAGCGCATTGTCGGCGACAAATATCATTAATGTTCTAAAAACTCAAAAAGTGGAAATTTCCAGACTGACGCTGTCAACTTATTTAAATGCGCTGATTGATGGCTACTTTATTGAACGCGTTCCTCGTTTTGATATCCGAGGGAAAGCCACTTTACGGACGGAGGAAAAATACTACCTCTCAGACACAGGTTTCAGACATCATCTGATCGTCACTCCGATTAGGGATTACGGTCACTTATTGGAAAATATTGTTTATCTGGAATTGAGTCGACGCTTTAAGAACGTTCGCGTTGGCAAAAATGCGAAAAAAGAAATTGATTTTGTTGTCCAAACCGATGATGGTTTCGCCTACTATCAAGTTGCTCAAACGGTCTTAGATCCCGGCACTTTAGATCGGGAACTGAGCGCTTTTGCTGGTATCAAGGATGCCTATCCACGTTTTCTCTTGACGATGGATACTCTTGGCAAAGGCAGAAATTTCAATGGAGTCAAGCAACTCAATATCGTCGAATGGTTATTAGAGTAAGAGCAGGTAAGGTTTCCGCTTTGAAACGGGTAGGCTACTAAACAAAATTTCCAGAGCATGTCAAAAATCTGGATCTAAGCATTTTCATCCCGAATTTTCCATTAGACCTGAAGTGGACTTTTGAAGTATCATTTTTCTAATGGGATTACATTAGAAATAAAAGTTATAATTCATTGATATTACGATAGAAATATTTGTTAAAAGTGCCTACAGAGGCTGACTATGACACTGCGGATTTTGAGGGTTTCCCATGAGTCTTTTGCGCTTCATTGGTCACGATATAGCTCCGACGAGCTTCGTTCCAAATTGTTTTGAATGTTTTATTCATAACAGCATTTCCTCTTGCGAAAAAGAAAAACGACCTACATAGATATAACTAGATCGTTATCAGAATACCCCCTCCGTTTTTCTTAATTGTCAACAAGTTGTTACGCTTCTTTAGGGTTTTATCCAATAGTTAGTGTTTCTTAAATACGAAATCCCCTGAACACCGTTTCCAGCATTCAGGGGAATTTTCAACGGGCAGAAATATTATCCTGCCCTTTAACTTCTTAGATTAGAAGTTGACGCGTAAAGCAGCACCGATCCCGTGGGTATCCGTGTCGCTACCGTAAGCACCCGTGTAGTTGATGCCAACCGTGGCACGCTTGCCGATTTGAGCCGTCACGCCCAAACCGAAGTTCACTTGACCTTCGAGCTCTTCACCCTCGATCGAAGCGATTGCGCCACCGTTGCCCAACTGCATTGAGGTCACGCTTTCCGTGTCACCGAAGAAGCGGCTGTAGCCAACGTCAGCCTTGAAGGCGACCGGCATCTTGCCAACCATCACCGGAGCGGTCACGCGAGCACCGATCGTGGCCACTTGCAGATCGTCTTCCACATCGCCCATGCGGAAGTCATGACCCATGGCAGCTTCAGAGAAGCCGTCCGTTTCAATGCGCATCCATTCATAGCCGAAGTAAGGAGCGATGTTCACGTTACCGAGATAGAAGTCGTTATAGGCAGCTTCAGCAAACACTTGCAAAGCCGTAGCGTCTTCGCTGTGAGCGTTCGGCGTGCCGGCAAACGTGCGGATGGAGTCACGATCTTCGGTCGTGTAACCGATACCGTAGGTCAAACCGACCGGACCGATATCGCTCATACCGTAGATACCGTAGTGGAGATCATCACCGTCGATCTTGCCGGAAGCGCCTTCGTACTTGGTCGTACCATAACCGAAGTAAGCACCGATCTTGGTGTTTTCCGTGGCGATCCATTCAGCGCCAACGAATCCGGCACCGAAGTCGACATTCAAGCTGCTGCTCGCGCCATCGGCGTTCATCCATTGACCCACACCGGCAGCCCAAATACGACCGCGACCGTTTTCGAACTCAGCGGCACGACCTTCACCGTAGCTACGAGCTTGTTCGATCACCGTGCGTGAAACCGTCAAGCTGTTGACAGCGAAAGCGTTGCGAGCGGCGGAGTACATGTCATCGGACAACATATCCAAAGCGTCGGTTACTTGACCTTCAGTCATCGTCAACACTGTACCCAAGAAGTCATTGGCGGGACCGTTATCCAAAGCGTTAGCGATAGCCAAAGCGTTCTTGCTAGCGGCAAAGTCGGCAACCGTGTTGCCATTGCTTTCAACAGAAACGCTCAAAGTCTTACCGTCTTCAGAAACCACGGAGTCACCGACCGTGAAGAAGGCGGAGTCGGTCGCCATGCTGTCGGCTTCCACGCCCTCAAAGTCAGCTTCGTCACTGGTGATTGAACCGCTGAATTCTGCTTCACCCTTGTAGGCTTTAGCCAATTGTTCGGTATCGGCACCCACGAGACCCACAACAACGTTCTTAGCACCGGAGCCAAAGTCAACCTTGGCCACTTCAACATTGGAGGCAGCATCAACAAACAAAGTACCACCGTCGGTCAAGTCAATCGTAAGCTTGTCTTCTTCGGTAGCCTCGCTAGTATTGACACCCGTCATGGTGAAGTTGTCGTTGTAAGAGGACAGCACACCGAACGTGGCACCACTCTTGACCGTCACTGTATTATCGGTACCAATAGATTCGGTGAAAGCAAGCAAAGTACCAGCTTCAACAGTTGTCGTGCCTTCGTACGTGTTGTTGCCTGTTAACACCAACGTACCCGTACCTTGCTTAACCAATTGACCGTCATAAAGCTTACTGTTGATTGAATCAATGCGATTTTGATAGTAAGCGTTACGCCATGCCAACGCATCGCTCAAAGCGATCTTTTCACCGTCTTCATCAATGCCAACGATATCGTTTTCGCTGTCAACCACAGCCTCTTCGCCTTCACCCGACAAATACATATCCTTGGTCAACGTTGCGACTTCTTCCTCGTTCAAAGAATCGTACCCATCCGTTGAATACTTTTGATATACCTTTTGCCATTCTTGAGCTTCAGCCAACCATGCTTTTTCTTCTTTTTCACGTTGGTTCAAAGCCACTTCGGAAATATCGTTTGTCCAGACATCAAGGCCATTAAGCTTGTATTCAAACTTGCCGAGCAATTGGCCCAAGCCGTACATGCCCTTGTCAAGGTCAGGAGTACCCCAGCCGTAGCGCACGTCAACTTCACCTTCCTTAGCGGTCCAATCTTCATAAACAGAACCATCCGGGTTGGTGTGACTTGCCGTCGTGAACATCACTTCTCGAACTTGAGTTGCGTCCATGTCTTGATAACGAGACATCAAAACCGTCATGGCGCCCGTCACGTGAGGAGCGGACATGGAGGTGCCAGAAGAGTTACCCCAAGTCGCCTCACCCGTGGAAGTATTGACCTTAGAACCATAGATGCCAGAGCCCGGTGCCACCACTGTCCAGTATTTGGCTAAACCGGCTTCATTCCAAGTCTCCACAAGCTTGTAACCACCGTTACCATCTTGTTGCAAACCGGCCACCGCAATCCAGTTCTTTTCAGCATCAGGATTGAAATACGGATAAAGCGGACGATAGAACGGGTTGGCGAAGTCGCGGTTACCGGTCGTCATGACTTGAACAACCTTTGTATTTTCAACAGCATTCCAAGCTGCATCTACAAAGGATTGATGCCAATTCGGGGTTTCACCTGTTCCAACATAACGATTGTTGAAAAGGAAGTATTCATATTCCACATCAGCAATCGTGTCAGTCGGGTTATGAACGCCAGTGCTACCACCATCAGGCCCCTTCGTCTTATTATCGACAATACGAGTGTTTGTACCAAAGGAGTTGTTGATCACACCACCACGGTCAGAACCATTAGCAGCGATCAAATTATCCGCCAATGCCTTCCAGCCGTTGTAGAAGAATGTGTAGTCTTGGAACGGACCGTAGTTGGTGCTATCCGTGCCACCAGTGTTGCCAACCCAAACGTCAGCACCCCAAGCGACACCATGGAATTCGCTACCGTCACGGTTGGCACCGACGGAACCCGTCACGTGCGTACCGTGCGAGTCGTTGGTTACAGCAATCCAGTTACCGTCAATCTTGCCACTTTCGGTAGCCGGATGTGCCGGATCGTAATGACCAGGATTCTTACTGTCTTGAGGATAACGATCACCCGTGGAACCGTAGTGAGAGTCTGCTTCTGAAGCATGGAAACGATCACCGGCCAAGTCCGGATGCTTTTGCAACAAGGCGCCGGAGTCCATCACGCCAACTGCAACACCCTGACCATGGTAGCCCAAAGCATAGGCTTTGGAAGCGTTCATAGCGGCCAAGCCCCAGTCAGCCTTATACTCTTCCGTTTCCCAAGAAGCCGTTGCAGCGTCTACATCAAACGAAGCAGTGGCTTCAAAACCCGGCTCAACATAGGCAGCATTTGCTGCGCCCATTGTCAAAACAGCCGTTGCAGCAACAGCTAGCGCAACGGCGGATTTAGAGGGTTTCCCATGAGACTTTTGGGCTTCATTGGCAACGATATAGCAACGACGCACATCGTTCCAAATGGTTTTGAATGTCTTATTCATTGAAGTTTTCCTCTTTCGAAATAAAGAAACGATCTGGACTTTGTCGTTTTAGTTCTGCAGATCGTATGAAAGCATACCCCCCCCGAGCACCCTCAGACTTGATTTTCATCAAATAAATTCAGAATGTAAGTGAAAATCCCTAATCAATTCGTTTTATCAAGTTTATTTTGACTTAATATCATATAACTAATTGATTCAAAACAACATTATTTTAAGTTATTCAAAACTTGACAAAAATAAACTTCTGAATGATCAAATAGATAGTTGGATGTACCCAATTAGAATTACTCATACAAAAAAGATTATGTATTACAATTTTTGAATATACAAACTCTCCATATTTCTTGTTTTGAAAGGAAATTTGTTAAGAATCGGTTTGACCTGAATTCAAACAAACTCAAAACTATTTTTACCTATCCGGAAGAGGAAAAGGCGTGACGAGACCGCTTTGGCTGTTTTCCACTAAAAGACTTTCCGATTGATTTTCATCAAGCCGACACGATTTTCACCTTTTTCATTGATCGGAAAGTCGTTCCACCTTAGACGCGCCTGAATCAACGTTGCACGGAGAGCTGAACATAAAGTTCCTTGATTTTTGCTCTCTGACGGAGAAAACACCCACCGACACTCTGTTCAATCCTCGTTTTCACGGGCTATTCAAACCCCAAAGCAATCGGCAGCATTGCGCCCTGTTTTTCGCGAAAGCGCCTTTTTGCTAATTGATAACACGTTCATTTCAGGTGCTTTCGCCTTTTTTTAACTTAATCAAAGGACTTCACATGAAAAAATCGCTTCTCCTCGTCTCGCTTTTAACCGCAAGCTCAATGGCGTTTGCAGGCACCACCGGAGAGGAATTTCAAACGCTTTACGAACTTGTCAACGACTGGGCCACAGGCTACTTAGGTCGCGCCATCGCGCTGATTTTCCTGTTGGTGGGATTAGGCGTCGGCGTGCTTCGCGGCTCATTGATCGGCGCGGTCGGATGCTTGGGAGCCGCTATGTGCTTATTGATAGCGCCCACCGTCATTGAAGGCATTTTAACGGCTGTCATCTAACGATTTTGAGCGCGCATGATGGCAAATGACCGCCCCGCAGGCTTTGTGCCCATCCCCCAGGAACTTGACACCCAAGCGAAGTTTTTCATTTGGGACATGGATGTCGTCGCGATTTTCCTGACGGTTTTATCGCTGGGGCTTTTCGTCGGAAGTTTCTGGCTGGGAACGGCGGCCGGGCTGCTTTTAGCCAGGCTTTGGGCCCGAATGGCCCAAGGCCAAGCCAAAGGCTTTGGGATTCATACCCTTTACTGGCATCTGCCGGGCAATGTCTTTAAGCGACTGCCCGCCTCGTGGCATCGCGACTTTCTGGGCTAAGGCGTCGCTGCTACCCATTTTCCAATCCATTTTCTCAAACGATTTTTAAGGACGGTTTCATGAGTCAAGTCACCCTTTTGTCCGCTGACTTCGCCACTCGGTTAGGAATGAAGCGTCTCGTGCTTTCGGTGCTTGCCGCAAGCCTCGGAGTCAACGTGCTTCTTGCCGCGACCGTGCTCATCAAAGACGAACAGGTGACGACGATTCTCGTTCCAATGGGATTAAGCGAGGTTGGCGCGCCGCTAAAAATTTCCGACGCATCAATTTCCAAACACTATCTCACGCTTGTCGCCCGAGACCTTTTGACGCTCGCGATGAATCAAACGCCTGAAAACACCGACTTCAACCGTAAGAAACTATTGGACTACGCGCTACCTTCTACCTTTTCTGAACTGGATGAAGCGCTCAAAATTCGAAGCGATCGCCTAAAGCGGCTTCGAGCAAGCACCTTTTTTGCCATTGACTCAATGAGTGTGGATGAAAAATCCCTGCTTCTCACCGTTGACGGCTATCTCCTTCACTACATCGGCAAGAAAGAAACCGCGCGGCAAAAAACGCGCGTCACACTGGCGCTTGAACCCATAGCCGGCCGGCTTTTCCTCAAAGCCCTAACGGTTGAGTCAATCAATCGTCACGATTAGACACAGATATTCCTGAATATTCCCTATTTTCAACTATTTTCGCTTGAGCCATGCCTATTGTCTCTCGACCCCACTCAGATCCCTTGAAAATGTTTACCGTCAAGGGTTTGACCAGCCTGATCGCATTGCTTTTATTGCCATTTGCCGCCTTGGCCGGAGCATCGCCCGAGCGATTCTCCGAAGAGGCTGCCAACCCCACTGCTCCGGGCATCGCCGCTTTGCAAACGGCGATCACTGAGAACACAGTCGCTCAAAGCGCCCGAGCGTTTTCAGTAAGCCGCAACGGTCCTAATCGCATCGCTGTGAAAGGACAAAAAATCATCAACGCCATTTACGACCCCACGCAATTTGAGGTGCAAACGGACTCGCAAATCGGTCAAATCTTTTTGTTTCCGAAAACAGATCTTGAGGGGGCATTGTTTGTCACGACCGATCAAAATGAAACCCATGCGCTCACTCTTATGCCCGACGAGGTGCCATGCCAAGAAATTGTGCTGGCGCCGCTAAAGAAAATCAGCAATAAGGTAGAACCGGGATTTTCTTATCGCAAGCCCGTTTCAACGCTTTCCATTGAGAAAGCCACAAGTTTTGATTTCGCCATCAAACATCTCATGATCACCATGGCTCGCGATGAGCTCCCTGAAGGCTTCACGCTCACCAACGCGTGCGGCACGGGGTGTTTGAAGGGGTATTCGGGCGAGCGTTTCGCCGGACGCGTGCTTTTGCACACCAATACCTCAAACACTCCCGTGACGCTAACTGAAAAACTTTTCTATGAAAAGGGCGTCGTCGCTGTCGCCATTGAGAAAACGGCGCTTTCTCCAGGTGAGTCCTCCCGCGTTTACATCGCTTACAAGCGTGAGAGCGCTTTACCCCTCTAACTCGAATAGGAGAAAAAGACGATGGCTGTGAAACTATCGACTCGAGCCAGACAATGGGTGCTATTGGGCGTTGGGTTCTCGGGGCTTGTTGGCCTCGCGTTGATTGTCGCCTGGGCGGGTGCCGATCCCAAGCCCAAGGCGAAAGAAACGCCTAAAACCGAAATTCGCTTTAATGATGAGGCGCTTACCGAGGAACACTTCACCACGACCTACGGCAGCCAAATCCAAACCCTTCAGCACGATTTAGAAAAGCTTCAAACCGAACTCCGTCTTGAAGCCAAAAAGCGTGAGGCTGAGGAAAAAATGAAAGAGCGGGCTCGATCGGCCAACGCTGCGATGGCCTACGACGAAACGTTTTCGGGCGACCCGTTAATCACCCAAGCCGCGCCGGGCACGACTCGTTCGATGCCGGTTAAAGACACGACACCCATCTCGCACCTGACGATTAAAAAAGTCAGCGAGATCAAACCGCAACCCAAAGAGGAAAAATCAGCTTTCAAAAACGCCATTTCTCCCAACCGTACACGAGAAAAGAAAGCCGATGATTTGCTTTTAACCGGCACATTCGCCAAAGCGACGCTTCTCAATGGCGTCGAAGCGCCCACTGGAGGGCAAGCCAATGGCAACCCTATGCCGCTATTGATGCAACTCACTGATTCCGCGGTGCTTCCCAATCGCTACCGCAGCGACCTAAAGCGATGCTTTGTGACAGCGACCGCCACAGGCGACTTAAGCAGCGAACGGGTGCTTGTACGGCTTGACCGCTTATCCTGCGTCACCGATGACGCAGACACCATTGACGTGAAACTCACGGGCTATGTCACCGGCGAAGACGGAAAAACGGGACTCAAAGCCCGAGTGGTCACCCGCTCGGGGCAAGCGATCGCCAACGCCCTCCTGGTCGGCACGCTTTCTGGGCTCGGAGAAGCCGTGAGCATTGCCGCGCAAGATTCCAGCACCAATTTCGCGGGTACGGTGACGCACTCGGTGAACAACCCCTGGCGAGCCGGAATAGGTGCCGGGATGCAAGACGCGCTTGATCGCATCGCCGATTACTACTTGAAGCTTGCCGACAAGATTTTCCCGGTGCTTGAAGTGGACGCCGGCCGCACGGTTGACATTGTCATCACACAAAGCGCTTCCATCGCAACAAACGCCACTCATTAATAAACATCATGACTCTTCGCCTTTTACCGACGGCGCTCGCCGTCATCGGACTCTCGTTTTCTGTCGGCGTCTCAGCTGCGCTGCCTAACGCAGACGCCATGCGCGTGAGCACTCAAACAGAAAGCCAAAACCTCACGTTGTCATCCGAAGAGGAGAACCACCGGCTTACTCGCCTCCTCGCCGCCCTTTACCCGGATAGCCAGGTGCGAGGGGTGAGAAGAACCCCCATCGCCAACTTCTTTGAAGTGACTCTTGCGACAAGTGTCGCCTACGTCTTTGTCGATCCGCAAGCTTTGCAAAAAGCGTTGGCGAAGACAACGCTAACCGACGATGAAAAGCACTCGTTTAAAAACACCCTTTTTCGCTACTGGTACTTTGGCGGCGTCTTTTTTGACATGAAAACACAAAAAGATCTCACACTTGAGGCTAAAAATCGCGCCCAACGCATTGATGTTGCCTCGCTTCCCATTGAACAGGCGATCGAGCGGGTTCAGGGCACTCCCAAACACACGCTTTACGTGTTCACCGATCCGCTTTGCCCATACTGCCGAAAGCTGGAAGCGACGCTCAATCAATTAAACGACGTTCGCATCTACACCTTCTTGTCGCCCTTGGTCACCCTTCACCCTGAGGCTCGGGAAGTGGCGGCCCGCATTTGGTGCGCGAAGGAGCCCGTCAAAGCGTTTAAGGCCGTCATGTTGGAAGGTGAAACGTTAGCAACGTCTTCTCAATGCGAAACCCCGATCTTCAAAAACGAAGCCCTTATGCGAACTTTGGGGATCAAGGGGACACCCACGCTCTTTTTAGAAAACGGTGATCGCCTAACTGGCGCCGTAGACACTCAAACGCTACTAAAAGCGCTTGATGAAACGAACCCGACAAAAGCAAACGGCAAGGCTCAAACGAAGGAGGACAACTGATGTCGATTCGGCTTTCGCTTTTAACCGCGACTTCGCTTATTTGCAGCCTGCTCACAGGATGCGTGAACCTCACGGGACTCAAAGACGCGGAATCGGATTTCGCGTGTTCTGTTGAAATGCATCCGTATTGCGGCTCGTTATCGAGCGTTCATGACCGTCTCAATCGTCCCAGCGCAGATGAAACGAGCGTTCAAGTCACAACCGAGGGCGCTGTGCCGGATCGATTGGCCATTGAGACGCCTTTGATGACACCAAAACGCGCTCCGGAAGAAATTCTTCGCGTTTGGGTCGCGCCCTATATTGATGAAGAAGGCGATCTGCACGCCGAGCATGTGATTTTCGCAACCGTTCGCCGCGCGCGTTGGGCTCCTGAAACCCTAGGCATTACAAAAGCGTCGGACTCAAAACGCCATTTGACGCCCCTGGCGACCCAATAAGAAAGCACCATGATCAAATACCCATTCAAACACCTGAAAAATCGCTTAAGCGCGGGCTTTCGACCATTTTTTCAAGATCTTCAAAGCAACGTTGAGGATCGAACCGGAAGCCTCCCCTACGAACGGGGCAAAGGTCCGATTCTGGACCGAATGAGCGGACTGCTTCCCTACGGCTATGAAATCGAACCCGGTCTTTTCACGATCGACAACGCCACCGGGACCGAACTCGAAGGCGTCGGATACGTGCTGGAGATCATCCCGCAAACGGGCGCGACGCCGGCCATGGCCGAACATCTCACGGCGCTTTTCGCCCCGGATTTGCCGGCGGGCACCGGTCTTCAGGTTTCGCTTTTTGCCACCGGCGACATTAAAGGCGCGACACGGGCTTATGTGGCCAGCCGCACGCCGCCCGCGATTTTTTCTGAAAACACCGTTTCTGAGAAAGCGCGAAAAGCGCAAGCCTCGACGCTTTACGCATTAGCCGACGCCAGAGCGCGGTATTTAGCTCAAGGCGCCCGCCATCCTTTAAGCGCCGGATCAAACTTTCGTGTGAGGCACTTCAGGGGGTGGCTCGCCGTTGTCATCCCATTGACACGCCGAACAGGCGACAAGCGTGACTTCGCGCTTGACCTGTTGATTGAGAAAGCCAAAGCCCTTCGTGAACGTCATATTGCGACGCTAAAAACTTATTCGCTTTATTCGCGCACATGGGGCGGCGGCGATCTCATTGAAACGCTCTCAACGCTTCTTAATCCCCAGAAGTTTCTGTACGAGGCGCCGCAATATCGGACAGGCAATCCTTTGGAGCCGCTCGCTCACCAAGTATGCGATCCCGATACCCGGATCACGGTCACTGAAAGCGGCTTGACCTTTTCCCAAACACCAAAGGACGACTCGCCCGAAATCGCAGCGCTCGGTTTAAGCGTTCGAAGCTACCCCACGGACTACGCCTTGGCGTTGACTTCAAACTGGATCGGTTCGGCTCAAGAAGACATTCCCTGCCCCTTTCTCATCACAGCGATTGTCAACATGCCGGACTTTGAAAAAACAAAGTCTCACGCCACACTCATGGCGGCTCGTGCTCAGCAAATCGCCGAAAGCGAAGTGGCGCATTACGTTCCCTATTTGAAGCGACGGGCGCAAGACTATCGGATTGTCACCGAGGAATACGCCAAGGGCGGCGGTCTTTGCCGCATGACGCACCAAGTGCTTTTATTTGCTGAAAAAGAGACAGCGCTTGACGCGCTTCAAGCGGCTAAAGCGGTTTTCAAAAGCGCTCACCTGGATCTGGTCGCCGATACCCGCATGCATTTGCAGAGCTTTTTGTCGAGCTTGCCGATGATATCGGGTCCTCTGATGGCCGAGGACTTAAAGCGCGCGATGCGATCTTCAACGAAGACCCTCACAAGCGTCGCAAGCCTCGCTCCCTTGATCGCCGAGCCCTTCGGCACCGGTCCTCGCGACCACGAAGAGACGATCACGCCGCTTCTTTTGACCACGGGGCGGCACGGGCAGATCACTCCGATTGACCTTTTTTCCAATGCCGGCAATTTCAACGCCGTCATTGTCGGCGCATCGGGAGCAGGCAAAAGCGCGCTCACCAACGATCTCATCACCGGCAACCTCGGCACTGCCGGCATCACTTACGTAATCGACGTGGGTGAATCATATAAAAAGCTCGCGACGCTTTTGGGCGGTCAATGGATCGAGTACGCGCCCGAGACACACTTAGTCATCAACCCGTTTGAACTGGTTAGGGACATCAAAGAGGACATGGGCTTTTTGATGCCTATTCTTGTGGAAATGGCAAGCCCCAACGATGGCTTGAGCGACTTTCTTTTCAGCGTGCTGCAAACGCACGTCTTGCATTGTCTCAATGAAGCTCGGCGCTCGGGAAAAACACCCGAAATCACCGATTTGGTTGATAGCCTCAAAACGGGATTCGCAGCCCCGGAGGATAGGACCGGATCCCCTGATCCCCGCATTCAGGACCTGGCGGTTCAGTTGTCGCCCTACAGCCGCGAAGGCGTCTACGGGCACTACTTTTGCGGAACTTCGAGCGTGAACTTCACGTCCAATTTCATCGTCTTGGAGTTAGAAGGGCTCAAAAGCCGAAAGAGCCTGCAAAGCGTGGTGCTTTTGTGCCTGATCTTTTTGATCACGCAGGATTTGACAGCTGGCGACAAACACATTCGCAAAATGGTTGTGATTGATGAAGCGTGGGATCTGCTCTCGCACAAACATGCCGCGAGCTTTATTGAAAACGGCTATCGGCGGGCTAGAAAGCAAAACGCGAGTTTTATCACGATCACGCAATCCTTTGCCGATTATTACAGGAATCCGACAGCGCAAGCGGCGCTTGAAAACGCCGACATCCGATTCATGTTGCGTCAAAAGCCGGAGTCACTGGACTTTTTAAAACGCGAGAAAAAGCTTACGGTCTCCGACTGGGAATGGCAGGCGATGAAGTCGCTTCGGCTGCAAGCCGACGAGTACGCCGAGTGCTTGTTTTCTGCGCCTCAGACGGTGCCCGCCGTTTTGCAAATTCGTTTCGATCCGTTCTCAAGGCTTTTGTATTCAACCCATGCGCACGACGTCGCCCGAATTGAAGAGGGGCTCTCCCAAGGTTTGACATTAACCCAATCCATTGCCCGACTCATTGAGTCCGAAAAGCGAACCTCATCATGACAAACGAAAAATCCTCACCCGAGGCCGAACCTTTAGTGATCAATAACCCGATGCCCGCCGGCGCCAACTGGTTTGAAGTGTTCGACCCGTATCGCGACCTGATCGCCTCTGCCATCGGTGTGCAAACAAAACGCCTGTCGGCGGCCGAAACCAACGCCAAGCGTCGTGAAGCGCGTCACGCGCAAAAGGCCTCGCCTTATCTACAGGTGAGCCTTCAGCACGATAAGCGCTACACCCACGCGCTTCGATCCATTTTGAAAAAGTCCTGATTTTTGAATGCGTCTACCCCATGAAACACTTTGAAAAATCCCTTATTCCGATCGTGACGACTGCCGCTTTATTAATGAGTGGCTACACCCTAGCCACGACGCTACTTAAGCCACGCCCCATCCTGACCGTCGCCGTCTTGGACACGCAACGGATTTTGGATCGGCAAAAAATGAAATGGCTTCACGTCATCCGGGAAAATTCAGGCGACACTTCAACCATGAAGCGAATTGAAACCGAAGCAAAGCATTTTGACAAAACGCTTCATGTGGCCGTTGACCAAGCCATTGAGAAGCTACCCGAGTCCGAAAAACCTCAACTTGTGCTTGAGGCTCGCGGCGTTTTAAGCGGTCACTCGCAACCGATAACGGACCTCACACCGGTCGTCCTTTCAATCCTGCGTTTGGATAAAGCCGATTACGAAAAAGAGCGTAAAGCGCTCTTGCGAGACCTTTTCAACGAGAAGGGGGCCTCGTCATGATCACTCTGCGCTTAAAGTCGCTCATGAAGAAAAATCTTAAGCAGATGCGCCAAGAGGCATTGAGCCACTGGGAAAGAACGTCTTATTCGCGTCGTTTGAGTTTGATGGCGTTAGGCATCGGGCTTGCCTTGGGCTGGGCGGCGTTTTCATCCCAATATCGATTGGCGCTCAATGTGACAGACAGTCTTTCGGGACACCTCTATCTCATCAAGCTCAAGGACTCCTCCCCTTACCCTCGGGGAACGCTTATCGCGTTTCGCTGGGCGGCAGACGCTCCGATTCCCAAAGGCACCACCGTGATCAAGGAAGTCGCAGGCGTTGCGGGCGACCGAATCTCGCACAACCGATCCTGGGTTTTCATCAACAATCTAAAGCTTTCTGTTATGAAAAGCCGCTCAAAAAGCGGCCGGTCGCTTACTCCCGGCCCCACGGGGATCATTCCCGAAAACCACTATTACGCACATGCGCCGCACCCCGATAGCCTGGACAGCCGCTATGAAAAATGCGGATTGATTCATGTGACCCAGATTGTCGGAGAAGCCATTGAGCTTTTTTAAAGCATCGCGTCAACAATGAACCAAGACCATGCCATTTAATTTCAAAACCCTCACGCCGCTTATTTTGCTGGGCGTTCTCTTTTCCCATGCGCAGGCTAAAGCAATCCCCGAAGCCCTCGGTCCCGTTTACCCGGTAATCGAGCCGGATATTCTCGCCCTTCTTCAAAAACACGCTGCAGAAAGCGAAAAGGAAACGCAAAAGCGGCTCTCAATAGCGAAAGATCGTTTTAAAGCCTTGCTTCAAAATCCTGAGGGGCGTGCGCTACCTCGCGCCACTTGCTTGACCGTCAGAAAAGAACCCGTTTCTGAATGGGTTAGCGCATCCATAGATGCCGCTTATCGACGGGATTGGCTTTTTGTTGACGGTGAAGAAAACGCCGACATTGATCTCGCGCGAAGCTTCATCCTGCGCCACCCCCTGCCTCAAGGACGAGTGATCGCGGTAAACGGATCAATCGCGGCGCTTCAAGAAGCGCTTCAAACCCGAGTCTGGTTTGACCAAAAAGGCGTCTTGATTCAACGCCTTCAGATTCATGAACTGCCGGCATGGGTGACGTTCACCGCCCAAACAATTGAGGTCAAAACCGGATCAACCGAAGCCCTTTTGCCACTGGTCACTCAAACTCCCCAAGGACCGTTATGAGTCAAAAAGTTCAGAGCTTTCTTTTATCAATTCTTTTGAGTGTCACTTTAAGTGTTGAAGCAAGCTGCTCGGGTCGCGTCATCAATCCCGTGACCGATGTTTGTTGGGAGTGTTTGTTTCCGATCACGATCGGAAACAACCTTTCCTTTCAAACCGGGCCCTTCCCGGACGTTGAAACCGATGCCGACGCCCTATGCGCCTGCTCGGGCGAAGCTGACATCACCCTTGGCATGAATCTCGGTTTCTGGGAACCGATTCGAACCGTGGAGATTGTTCGAGAGCCCTTTTGCTTTCCGAGCCTAGGCGGCATCTCCTTGGGCGACAGAACGTTCGCGCCTGCGCACGGCAGGACGCCCAATCCCAAAGAGCGCAGTCACCGAACGAGCTTTTACCAAGTGCACTGGTATCACACCCCCTGGCTTTACCTGTTGGAAATCCTGTTGGATACCGCCTGCCTTGAGCAATCCGCTTGGGATGTCGCTTATATGACTGAGCTTGATCCCCTATGGGATGACTCGACAAGCAGTTTTTTGCTTAATCCCGATGTCACGCTTTTTGCCAATCCCACCGCGATTGGCGCCTGCAGCCTTGACTGTGTAGCCGCCACCACGCATTTGCCGATCAATGACCTTTATTGGTGCGCGGGCTGCGCCGGAAGCCTCTTTCCGCTCACCGGCTGGGTCAACGCCCACATCACCGATGAGCAGGCTTTCAGCCTTCTCACTCAGCGCTTCACGCTCAAATTGCACCGTGAGGGGCTCCTATGGCGCCAGTGGGGCAAAGACGGTCAATGCGGACCGCAATTTGAAATGGTGATGAGTAAAAACGTCTATCGCACGCAAATGCTTTATCCCACTTGCAAAACGCAAGGGCAATGCTGTCGAGCTTTTGGCGCGAGCACCGCGGTCGATTCATTGGGCGGTCTAACGCCAATCGCCAAGGGCGAAGACGCGGCCTACCTCATTTGGCGACGACGCGACTGCTGTCAAGGCGCTCGATTGGTAGATGCGGCAAAACCTCAATCGGGGCGTGAGTTATGAGATCACTTCAAACAACCTTTTTTAAAATTCCCATGATGCTCGGGTTCTTCGGCTTAACTAGTCTCAACTCATTATGGGCCATGGACTCAACCCTTGTCTCGCCTGATGAGGTTCTTTCCAAAGTCGAAAACGCTCAAGCGTTCCTTGAAACGTTGCCCAACCCACAACGAGCTCATTGGACACTTTGGGCCGCGGTCTCTTTTTCAATGCCTGAGGCGAGCCTCATGCGATTGGCGACAGACGCCCAAGCGGCCGGCATCGCTTTGGTTTTTCGAGGAGTCGGCACTGAACCCGAAGATCATCAACCCACAGAAAAGTCGCAAACCCAATTGCAGAAATTCGGTCAAGGCTTTCTAGCCCGCCACCTTTCCGATTTCAAACCCCTTGTTAAAACGGGGGTGGCCGTGAAACTGGATCCGAAGCGATTTGAAAACGCTGCGGTGACTGACGTTCCCCGGCTCATCTTGACGCGTGAAAGCCCAGCCCGATCCGGCGCCCGCTTTGATTTGACCGCCCGAGGCGATGTAACGCTTCGATTCGCGATCGAAGCCCTTATCGATGAAATCCAAAACACGTCGAATTCCGCCCTAGACGACTCTGAGCGAGAGGAAGCGCTTCGGACTCTTCAATCAGCGCTCGCCCAACTGGGAGACAGGCCATGATCAAAACAATCTGGATAGGCTTTGCCGTTTTCGGTCTATCAACGCACGCCACAGAGGTCGGCCCATGGATCGACGCCGCAAAAGAGATGGCAACACCCGATTATTCATCAATTGTCAATCACGACACGCAAGCCGCGGTCATCGATAAAAACGCGATTGGCGACACTGACGATTTAAGCCAACTCAAGGGCGAAGACGGCATGGGAGACATCACAACGCCGGGGCTTGAAGAAGCCACCCTGTGCCTGGCCGACGCCAAGGACCCCAAGTGTCTCGCGGTGCAGTTGGTTTATGAGGGCGCTGCCAATCCGCCAAGCCTCACGGAAACTGAAAAAGACCAGCTTTTAAACGATTACCAAACGGTGATCGGCAACGCCGGCGACATCGCGGGTGAAGCGTCCGACTGGGTTTCTACCGACATCGTCTGTGAAACGGTCA
Organism: Candidatus Aphodousia faecipullorum; assembly: GCA_018714205.1. Taxonomy (GTDB): domain Bacteria; phylum Pseudomonadota; class Gammaproteobacteria; order Burkholderiales; family Burkholderiaceae_F; genus Aphodousia; species Aphodousia faecipullorum. The sequence continues at coordinate 17,328 of DVNR01000083.1, read as the reverse complement.
CCACCGTCATTCCCGGTCGAGAGGAATTAGAAATCTGCGAAGTGGGCGAAGTCCCGCAAACAGGCACCTGTGAAGCCGGCTGGGAGATGGTGACGGCGACCCGTTACCTTTATCGCTGTCACATTCTCGAGACCTCGCGCCCGAGCTGCTCAATTCATCGTGAAGCCGTGACGCACAATGAGTCGATTTATCGGTGCGTCCATTCCCCTGAAGAGCGGGTCGATGAAGTGTGCTCGGTTCCCGCCGAAGTGAGCGTTACCAAAATCTATCCGTATTCCTGCCGGGTTTTATCCGGTGAGGAATTCACCCAAACGTGCGTCAAAACCTTGCGCGTCACGGTCATTCCCGGCTGTAGCGTCCCCTTGGAGCGAACGCTTTCGTTAACGAAATTCGCTTCGGTCGGGTTTGACGCAACTGGCAGCGCCGGCACGTTTCGCGTTCGCGTGCCCTGCTCGGACACATTCTCTGCGATCACCCTCATGATCGGCTCTCGCGCCTTGGGGCGCTTCACAGCCGTTCCGCAAACCGTCTCCGCCACTTATCGAATCGGCTGGACTTTTTCAATTCGAGCGCTCGATGAGGCCAATTACGAAATCATCGTGAGCAACAAAGACACCGGACTTGGCGTCGTCACCGACACTTTGACCGTCCCCATGAATCGCAAAAGCGCGCAAACCATCGACAACTGGGAGCAAACGTGCCAAACCTCGTCCCAATGACCCATGCAATCGCTCTTTTTGGGTGTTTGCTTCTCATAGCGAGCCAAGGCGCTTCGGCCCAGTCGTGCGAGAGATTGCAAACCCTTTGCACTCAAGGTCCCGAAACCCGCTACATCGACACCTACCCTGTTTATCGTGACTGCTGGCAATTTAAAACCGTTGAGCGTTGCGAAACGGGCGTGACCGTCAATCATTGCGAATCGCTTGAAAATAACGCCGCGTGCGAATTAAGCGACTCGCATTGTCTCGCCTCCCCCAAGCCCGGCGTTTGCACCGATTCGGAAAACACCTATCGGTGCGAGGCGCCCATTGAGGATTCTGGCGAGAACATCACCTCACTTCCGGTTGATGTCAGCATTGATCACCGCTTCGATGAAGCCAAGCATTGTGAGGCGGCCACTCTCAGCGCTTGTTCGGAAACTGAAAGACTTTGCACTCGTCCTGATGAAACCCAAATCGTCGATGGCGTGCCGATCACGCTGCCTTGTTGGGAAGAAACGCTTACGTTCTCATGCCTCACCAAGCCCGCCAACCCCTCGTGCGGCCTCTTGGAAACCGCCGGTTGCCGGGAAAGTCAAATCATGGCGGTGCCGGGAGCTCTTAAAGCGTCTGAAACCAACGATCCATTTCGAACCTACGCCTGTCACGAAGATCTCACGGTTCCTGAACATGAGGATATCGCCTACCTGAAAACCGTCCCGGTTTTGGATCGCGTCGAGATCACAGAAGACTCCTGCTCAGCCTTGGCGCACTGTCCGATTGAAAAAACACAATGTCAGCAAACGCACCCCGTTTTTACCGACGTGTGTTTATCGGAAACACAAACCCGACGCTGCGAAGCAGAAACCAACGCATGCGAAATCCTTCAAAAAGATTGCGAGCTTAAAGCTGAGGAACCGAGGGAGCTTCTCATGAATCAGTCCTTTAAAGACTTTCTTTGCGAAAACCCTCTTGACGACCTCCCCGATGGAGTTGAATCTTTGGGGATTGAAACCGTCAACACGGGAATGAACGAAATCAATCATTGTCCGACAGGCATTGCGTCGCCAACTCGAACCCAAACTTGCGCCGAATCCGATCGAGTCTGCACGGAGGGCCCGGAAACCCGTCTCATCAACGGAGAATCCATCTATAAAGATTGTTGGAAATGGAGCATCGCCTACGGCTGCAATGACGCCGGACAAAATCCGACGGTCAATACCTGCTTGTCGCTTGAAGCCGACGCCCGATGCGAACTTCAAAACGAAACGTGCCTTGCGCAAGCACCGACCGGGTGCTCCCTTTTTAACCGAACCTACTCGTGCGAGGTAAGTCCTGAAACTGTCATCGAAAAAGAAGAGTGCACCGAGTCGGTCTGTCTTTACGGGCTTTGCACGCCCACGGATGAAAAACCCAATGACAATCTCACCGACGCGGTCGCGAAACTGGAAGTCGGAAGACAGGCCGCCGTCTACGGCGACTATGAAAAGCTTCGCTTTTTTAATGGCGAAGCGCAACGCTGCGCCAATCGCCTAGGCGGCGTCTCTTGTTGCAAAGGCAAAGTGAAAGGCGGCTACACCAACCGAGAAGCTCTGGGGCTAGCCTATACCTTCGGCATCGAAGCGGCGTCAGAAACTGTCAAAACCTTGGGATCGAGCTATGTGTCCGACATTTTGGCCGAACACGACACGCTGGCACCGCTCTTGACGCGCCTTTACGGTGAAGCGGCTCTCGGCGCGTACACCCCCTCATTTTCCTACTATGGGCTTTCGGTGAGCGTAGTGGGTGGCAACCTCGCCTTTTCCTTTAACCCGGCCACCTTTGCGGCGCTCGTCGCCTTGGATGTCGCAAGCGACTATTTAAGCTGCACGGCCGATGAACAGGCTTTGCAACTAAAACGCGGCGCCAATCTTTGCCTATACGTGGGAAGCGCCTGCACCGAATATCAAATGGGGTTATGCCAAACCAAAACCGAAACTTACTGCTGCTATCACTCACAGCTTGCCAAACTCATTCACGAGGAGGCCGCCAAGCAGTTGGGATTGACGGAAAACCCCACCTCGCCCACTTGCCGGGGCCTGACAGCCCAAGAGTTCGCCCGGCTCGACTTAAGCCGCATTCCGCTTGATGAGCTTAAAAAAGCGATGGGCACACAACTGAGCCCCGCGACCGACGCCGAGCATGTCCGTCGCGCGCTTTTGCGCGCTGAAAAAAGAAAAAGTGATTTGGATTCAACCAACGAGCCTTACGCTGCGATGCCGGGGAAAACCGGCGTCATCCGCCAATAAACGTTCATTATGAAAATAACGAAACCCCTACTGATATTGCTGATCGCAACGCCTCTTTTAGGAAAAGACGCTTTCGCTCAAAATCCGTCGGACTTTTGGCAAGAGGATATTTGGACGCGAGTGGACCGTGGATTTTTATACTACGGCCCGGTCAATCAGCGCCCCGAACACGATCAAAAAACGCCTCTTGAGAGCCTTACGACCCTTGAGAGCCTCCAAGCGGAAGTCACAGAGCGTCTGCACCGGGCGGTGATGAGCCCAACCTATGAAACGCTTGCCGACTACCTCGAAGCCAACACGTTCTTGCTCGAAAAATCCGAGCGCTTTGCCACCGCATGGCAGCAAACCTTGTGGACGCACCCTGAGTATGACCACACGGTGAAGAACCCGGGGGCAAATTTCGCTCAAGTCCTTTTAAAAGAAAGCAAAGTTCAAGAAAAACAAAAGGCGCTTGATCGCATCGCCCAAGACTGGGCCCTTGTTTTCGTGGTTCAAGCCGGTTGCGATTTCTGCGACGCGATGGCGGGCATCGCCGCTTACCTTAAACAACAAACACCGATTGAAATGCTCACGGTTTTCGTGGGCGAATCGTTGCCCGATCTTTGGCCGCAAGCCAAACCCGACAACGGCGTTGTGAGAAAGCTTCTTTCTCTTTCGGGCGTGAATGGCCCACTTTACGCAACCCCTTCCGTTTTCATGGTGCATCGCACCGGGCAAAAGGCAAAACTACTCGCCACCGGCGCCCTTTCGGCCGAAGCCCTCGCCGATCGCATCGTCACGCTTGCCACGAACAAGGACTCAGAATGAAAAAACCGCTTTTTCGCTTGCTTACGAACCTTATGATCGGTTCTACCGTCTTCTTGCCGATTCACGCTCAAGCCGGGTTCATCGAAGATTTCTACCACGAAGCGGGTTTGCCTCAAGGCAACCTCACCGCGGCCGGCGTGAGGCAATCGGCCAATTTGCAAATTGTGACCGGAGGCGGCTACGTCTATAAAGCCCCTCGAACGGATTTTACCCCTTTTTACTTCACGCCTCCGAAACTGTCGGCCGGCTGTGGCGGCATTGATCTTTTCATGGGAGCGTTCAGCATCCCGTCCAAAGAAGAGTTTTTAAATTACCTGCGATCCATCGGCTCGTCGCTGCCGGGACTGGCCTTTCAGCTTGCGCTTCAAACGCTTTCGCCCGATCTGTCCGAACAGGTCACCAGCTTTCGCGATTTGATCCGCGACTACTCAGGCCGGTTTCAAGACTCCTGCGCCGCCGCGCAAACTCTTTTAGACATGACCGGCGCCCAGGGCTATATGCAACGGCTCAAGTACAGCGCGGATAATGCCTTGCGAACCGAGGGCATTGTCTCCGACGCCTATGAGGCGGATCGGAAAACCCGCACGGACGGCCAAGCGGTTTTTCAATACGCCCCCACCCGAAAAGACTCAGGCGATAATCCCGTTGAAGCGCCGGAAATCAACCTCACCTGGTCGCTTTTAAATGGCGGACGCTTCACCAGCCGCTACCCCAAAACGCTCAAAGAAACCATGATGACGCTCGTGGGCACCGCCATTTACACGCAAAGCGGCAAAGGACAAGACGCCATGCCACAGGTACGGCTCATCATGGGCGAGGACTTGTCTTCCCTCTTGCTCGGCGATACGGACACTGCGATTCTCACGGAAAGCTACCGACTCAGCTGTGAGGAAAAAGACCCTTTGTGCCTAAACCCCAAACGCGTCCTCATTGATGAGATGAATTTAACGCATGCCATTTACGAGGCAGCCCTTCATTATCGGGAAGCGATTCTCACGCGCCAAGCCGAAGCCGTCACCGATGAGGAACTTTTGCTTTTAACAAGCATCACCTCGGTCCCGTTGGTGGCGATCATCAATGCCACAACAGGCGAGCGCTACCTCGGTTTTTCCGAAGACATCCTTCGCGTCTATGTTGAAGCGGCGGCGTTTGAAGCGATTTTAAGAGCCCTTGATCAATTAACCCTTGATCTGCAAAAAGCGATCTCTTCTTCGAGCGCCAATCAAGCGAACCCCATCAACAGCGAACACGCTCGCCATATTGAAGAGCGGCTTCGGAGCATTCGAGCGGAAATGGACCGACGAGCCGACAAAATTTATCAGCAAATGACCCGCACCCAAAGCTTTATCGAGCAAATTGAGCACATTGAGCGCAGCCTGACAGGGCTTGCCGCGCAAAATCTTTCAACCCATTGGCCCGCTCGCTAACTCAAAAAGGACCTTTAATAAATGACATTGGATTTTTATGCCTACTGGAACGGCGCTCAGGTCAAAGACCTCTTTGAAGCGGTGGCCTTCATCACCGCAAGCGGAGACTTCACTGGACTGTTGCGGCTTGCGGCGCTTTTCGGTCTTTTAGTGACATTGACTGTCGGCGCCCTACGCTTTCGAGGGCAAGAAAGCGTGAGTTTTTTCTTCGCCACCGTGCTTTTTTACGGAGTCACGGTTGTCCCGAAAGCAGACGTGGCGATCGCCGATGCCCGAGCCGGCACCGTGCATACCGTTGACGGCGTCCCTTTGGGAATTGCCTTTTTAGCTTCCGGCACAAGCCACATCGGGCATTGGTTAACCGAGGCGTTTGAAACGGCTTTTGCCGACACCGAGGCTGAACGGTTTTCTTCATTCGGCATGGTCTTTCCTCAAAGGGCGATCACCGCCCTTTTAGCCGCAGGCCCCGTCACTGAAGACGGGCGGCATTTAATCGGCGCGTTCAATCGCTTTTGCGTCACCCCGGAACTCGTTAACGACGCGCGAAAAATCGAGGAACTCTCATCAAGCGCCAATCTATGGAAAACCATCTCGAGCGCCGGCTGGGTCAACCCTGCGCGCCAAACCGAACTGGCCGACGGCTCCTGGGTTTCCTGCGAGAAAGCCGTCGCCCTCATCGAAACTCATTTAAACACCGTTGAAATCGCCGCCATTGAAAAACGCCTTGGACTGGAGCTAATTCCCGATCGCGTCGATCCGAGCGCCACCATCGCTCGAGTGTTGCCACAAGCCGAAAATCTTTTATTGGGGCTCTCGCAAAGTTTGTCGGCGTCCTTGAAGCACTCCATCTTCATCAACACCTTGGGCGAAGACATTGCCAACACCGCGGCGCTATCGAACGCCCCATTGGCTTTAGCCACTAAAATCGCGAAGGCTCAAGCCTCTCTTGCCTCTGAAATCAATTACCGCACCATGGCGCAAATTGCTCAAGAGGCGCTACCCAAAATCCGCAACGCGCTCGAATTCATTATTCTCGCCGCCTTTCCCCTTATCGCCGTCATGATGATCGCGATGGGCCATGCCGCGGGGCTTCTCCTGAGGCATTACCTCACGCTTTTAATTTGGGTGCAGCTTTGGGCGCCGGTCTGCGCCGTGATCAATTACCTTATCGTTCATGTGGACGCTCATCCGATGAATCGGATAGTGGCCGAATTTGGCGCCAATAGCTTAATGGCAGCCGAAATGATCCGTGAAATGGGCGCGAGCTCTCAGGCAATTGCCGGCTTTCTCACCATTCTCGCTCCGGTCATTGCTTTCGCCATAGCCAAAGGCAGCGATATCGCGAGCGCGCAAATGGTGGCTTCCGTCATGGCACCCGCGCAAAGCGCCGCTCAAGCTCAGGGCAACACCCTGTCAACAGGCACAGTCTCAATGGGAAATGTTTCTTGGGGCAATGTGTCGACGAACACGCGTGAAGCCAATCGCGCCAATACGTCAATTCGCTTCACCGAAGGCGGCTTTGTCCAATCAACATCGGCTTATGGCTCGGTCACGCGCAATCATTCCGGAACAGTCACGGGGCTTTCCGCCACGCCCGTCTCGCTTGGCGTCGCCTCTTCGATGGGCCTTAGCCAAAACGCCAATCAATCGAGCCGATCAGGGCTTGAGACCGCGATGAGTCATTCGATAGGCTCAGGGTTGTCGCAAAATCAAACGATTCAGGCGACCGAAAAAGACCGAGCCGGCTTTGCCCGATTGCTCTCCAATGAATTAAGCCGCGGCTCGACAATGGCTGAGACCGGATCGGAACGCCTGACCGGAAGCCGACAGCAAAGCGCGACCGAATCCGTGACGCTCACCAATCAGTTCTCAAACAGCGAGCGGGCAGCCTATTCATCCGACTTGGATGTTGGTTTGACCGCCCGTGAGCCTCGAAGGGATCGAACCCCTGCGATTGACGGCAACGAAGGAGTCTCGTTGCCCTCAAGCAACTCAACAAACCTCGCGAACTCAACCGCGTCACCTGTTAAAAAGACAGATAACTCCGTGGCGAATCGCTCGGCTGGCGGCAATCCTTTTGATTGGATTAAACGCGCGTTGCAGGAAGGGACGGATCAACAATTCATCGACGGGGCCCTTGGGTTACAGTTTGCCAACTCTCAACAGCAAACGGACTCGACCGCGAGAACGCAATCGGCCGGCTCTCAACTGCTGCGTCAAGAAGCCTATGAGCGACTCATGGCGGCCTCCCGTCAAGTGGCTGAAAACACTCGTGACGCGGGCATTCGAACGGCTGCTAAAGAATTTGAAGCCCATTTATCCCGCGCGATGCGCTTAGACACCAATGAAATCGTTGGGCAAAGCGCCTCACAACACGCCGCTCGCGACACGGGTTTTGTGAGCCAACGCGATATCCGCACGATGATGGACAATAACCCGATGGCAATTGCCATGGCCATTGACACTTTCGGTAGCGCTGAGGCAGCCCAAGAAGCGCTCTTTCACAGTGGCGCGGCTCGCGCGAGCTTTGCCGCCCGACTTCAACGTGAGGCACAAAAAGCGCCTTATCTTCCGCCGATGCCTTACCCGGAATCCCCGGAAGGCCTCGATCAAGTGGCCTCTTTCACCCATCAACAAGCTCATGGAGCCCTTCAAGAAACCTTTTCTCAAAACGGGAAAAGTCTTCGCGAAGAAGGCGCCGATTTGCATAAGAAGGTGCAATTGCCCGATCCGCGACTTACTGCGGCAGGATCTTTTATTCAAGCGGAAACCGAGCGCAAGATCGAGAATCGCTCGGAGCACGCCGCGAGTGTTTTTTCAGAGATGCATGCCGCCAAGGGCGCGACACAGGCCGCCGACACCCTATATCGCAATCATCAAAAAGGCGTTTCAACCTTACTGGATAACGCCTTTTTCGGCGGACTGACTTATCAAAGTCCGGAAAACTATCGACAACGCCTGCAATCGCAAGGCGACATCGTCCCCGGCGCGCGTCAAGCTCTAGTCGATCTTGGAGAAAAGCCGGCACCTGTCAATAAGAACGCAATTGAAAAAGCGCTGCAAACGCGCTTAAAAGAAACAATGGAAAAAAGCCGATGATCTATCATCAACATAAAGAAAATCCGAATGGAGTCATTACCCGGGCTCCATTCGGCGCGAGACGTCAAGGCAAAATCGCCTTAACGCCACCGGCGATAGCGACGCCAAGGCGTGTGAACCAACTCGACATCGGATCGAAACTCGATCGTCGCATCGGGCATCATTTTAAAAACGTCTGCGCGCAACGTGATCATCAACAAAATGGCGATGGTCCAAAAAGCTTCATCGGCATCCACTTTTACCGCAAGGACCTGATTGGCATAAGGATCGTCCAAAACGGGCGGTTCAGTCAAAAAACGACGCATTCTTTCCCAGATCGAAGGCGTGAGCGGTCGGTCTGTTTGATTCTCGATAGTCATCATGAAATTCTCCCAGAAAACCTATTGATTCTTAAGTCGCTCTTTCATCGACGAAATGAATCGTAAGGAGACGGCCATGATGAAATCCAATGAATTTTTTCTATGAAAACGGATGATCCGATTGATTCTATCTATGATTTTTTTGATTAATTTTTAAGCAATCAAATAATGGCAAACATTTCCATTTTCGCAATGCATACCGCCTATTTACTGGGTTTTAAACGTATCGCCGATGTTAGGGGCGTTTCCTCGATTACGAAATTGTTTGAAAACAACATGAGCCGATGCGGCCTTTACTTACAGATACGTCCAAACAATGAGCTCTACATAGGACAAACAGCCAACCTACCCGCTCGCCACGAACGTCATTTGGCGCACGGCGTCGTCGTTAACGAATTGGCCTTCATGCCGATTCAGCCCAAACTTCTCAATGAAAAAGAAAAAGAGTTGATCGCCAAAGCCGAGCGTTTGGGCCTGCCGTTAAATAACCTGGCGCTACGCTCGGACACGAAGCAGACCAAACCCGTTTTTTCGGAATTGTTTCCAGAGGATTGGGTCAAACAGTGGCTAATGCCGAGCGCCCCGGAATCGGACGCTTTCCGTCAGATATACTCATCCATGCACAGTGGCCTGCGCCATCAGCTGGATTTAACGAGAGCTCATCCGGTTTGGCCGCAGATTCTGCCTGTGGCCCGCCAAGTCGTCAGCGCGCTGATTCCAAAGCCCACGCTTTCGGCTGGATATTTTTGGTCAGCTGACGCCTACACAAAGCGATTAAACGAGCCTTTTTTGCCTTTGATCCGTCTTCATGCGTCTTCTCACACCATCCTTCAACTCGGCGTTTATCACGATATTCCCCACATCGCGTGGGGGCAGCTGACATGGCCAGCAATGAAGGTGGAAATATCGAATGACGAGATACTCGCTTATCAAAAAGAAATGCCTTATGTGAAAGTGGAGTCAACAAACTCAGGATGGCTTTTTAGCACAAGCGCCTCATTGATCCCTCAAGTCGCCGAGCGGCTTCAAACTCCGCTTCGCGAAAGCCTCTTCGCACTTTTTAAAGAGCCACTTTTGAAAAAAGGAAACCAAGCGCTAGAGTATCTCCTGACACATCCAAAATAAGAATAAATTTTGTTTCGAGAACCATGCGAGCCAATGATGCTGAAGTGTCCCTTTATCTGTTTGTATTAACGAATTGATATTCAGCTTATTTACGGATTCGATTAAAAAGTGCTCAGACTAGGTAACCTTAGCTTGTTTTTTTATCAGCTTTAAAAAGTTAAGGTTACTATTCGATTGCACTTTGATGTTCTGTAATTTCAGAAAAATACTTTTAAAATCGATCTCCTCTTACCAAAAGACAGAGACTGATCAACATGAAATAAAATGTAGCCATACGGGTTCTTTTAGTGGTTAATTTGTGGCGTATTAAGTTTTAACCGATTGAATTCATTCTGTTTTTATGATTGCAACTTTTTCGAAGTCTCCGTTTGAATAGCACTTGTCATGGAAGACAATTTCCGTAGCTCATACGATAGGGCGGATTTCGGTTGGCTGTTGTCTTTGCCCAATAATGTCAATGTTCCTGCTTGAGCATTGACAAGGAATCGGAATTGGTTTTGACCATGATCAGCGACCAAATGCCAGACAATGGCGTTGGCGTCCTCTCTCGTGCCGCGTTCTGTGAATCGTCGTCCCACGTAGGAGAAGGTCGCATCCTCTCCAGCCTCGGCTTCCAAGTAAGTCATGAGAAGCAAAAAATACCCATCTGCGCAGTGCTCTCGATGCCGAACGGTCAATCGATAACGAATTCCGGGACCATCCGCAGCCGGTAACAATCCTTCATATCGCTCATCAACCCAATCGCCCAAACTTTTATCCACGTCGGTTTTAATTTGCCGATAAAGAAGCCGCCCTCGCTGCGAAACCGTCCATAACCCATTAACCCTACGAACATTTTTCGTATCATCGTCTTCCACATTCCAAACCGAATCCCCCAATGGCAAACGTCGTCTCATTAGTATTTGCATCTTGTCCGAATCCGGTGAATACAGCGTCACCTGACTCAAGTCAGACGAGAAATGCAGATAAAGCGATTGAGCACCTGCATTGACCGCCTCCGTGCGAAGACCTTCATAAAAAAAGTAAACACGACGGCAATCAGCGGAAGTCATATCAAGCGAGCTCTTCTCGCCTTGATAACAGGCGTTGAACCACTCGCTTTTCGTAGCAATCCCATAATCATTCGCTTGAGAGTGTAATGCGCCATTAGAAACATCCTCTACCGACGAGATCATACAGCCTGACAAGAAAAGACAGATCGCTGCGAAGAAGCTTACAACCCTCATCTGCCACTCCCATTTTGAGTCCACGGAACACCTCTCATTATCTAGCAGAGTATCCCAGCATGACAAGAAAAACGGAACAAGTTGATGATTCGTCTGCGGAGACTGACTCTCGCATTCCCAATGCACGAGACCAGGCTTCGCCATTTTCAATTTCTATCACTGGTGTTATTACGCAAAAGAGGTTTCGAAAAAATTCGAAACCTCTTTCAAAACCCCGGAGATTTTCCCCAATCACGGTGTCAAAAACCGTTTCAATGAAAATTTTCACCGGTTACCCGATCATCAAAGTGATGGTTGAACAAAACCGTTTTATTGTCGGGTTTTATTAGGCAAATTTTTGACAAATTTTTCGCTCACTTCATCAAGCAGCTGCTCATAGGGCGGCTTCGCTTTGTAATAAGCCGAAGCGATGACATCGGCAACTAAAGCCACCTTCCAATCATCGGCCTGAGAATTCGGTAATGAGTCTGCCTTGTACGTCTTCTCAATTAACAAATCACCGTTTTTGTCATATAAACGATAATGCATGGACACTTTGGAATACGTTCCGAGAACCGCATAATTAGACTGCACACCCTCTAAACGAGCTAATAAAATCGCGTCCGTTCCAGTCTGTTGGGCCAGTTTTTCTAAAGATGAGCTATCTAAGCCGGTTGACGGGACACTCCCGGAAGATACCCCGTAGCCTTTTTTCTTTAAAGCGTTTGCGGTTTTACTCTGAATGGCCTGAAGCAATTCCTGCTTGGATTGATCGCCGGACATCATCGGCACCACCAACACAGATTGGATCGAATCGGTCGAAACAGTGGGAGACTGAGGGGTTGAGCACCCGGAAAGAAAAACCGCACAGGCGGAGAGGGTCAAGAGCATTTTTTGCATTGGCTGACTCCGTCGTTAAATAGATTGTTTATAAAGGCTTCGCAAAATGACACTTCACGAAGAATGAACTTTGGGATTGTATCAAAAGATGACTAACCGATTGAAAAATAAAACTTTTCAAGGTGTAAAAATTTGGTTCTCGACAATAAAAAAGCGACCGTCCGACTAAAGCGAAGAAAAGCCAACGTCAAAGCGATCGCTTGAAAAATACCACGCTAAAAAACTCAGGATGCCTTTTGCAGGATGGATTCAAAGCTTTCCACGACTTTTCCCGTCTCCAGAGTCTGCAGGCAATGTCCCAACTCCTGAGGGTCATTCAATGGGCAACGGTGACGGTCACACTGATGGCAATCCAAATAATTCGCATTTCTGATCATGATGACGTTGCCCATCTGGCGCAACGACTCATCGCGCCTCCATACCCCGCGCCCCTCTTTCGGCGAAGGTCCCCAAGCGATTGGATCGGTCGGACCGAACAACGTGACGCAGGGCGTGCCGGTTGCCGCGGCGACGTGAGTCGTGCCGGTATCAACACCGACATAACAGCTGGCTTTCTCAATCAGAGAACCGGTCTGGCCAAATGACAAAAGCCCTGCGAACGATCGAACGTAACGCTCATCGAACCCTTTGACAATCTCTGCGATGCGTTGAGCTTCTTGCTGACCGGGTCCCCCAGTGAAACAAACTTTGTATCCCTTATCAATCGCTCGAAGCGTCAACTCCCGCCAGCCCTTATCACTCCAGGATTTGTCACGATAGCGGGATTGCGTGTGAAACACCACGAATTTTGAGTCGTTTAACCAATCCAACAAACTCTGAGGCAAATTCGGGTTGCTCGGGCAGGCCGGAGGCACCTCTTGCGGAGCAGGGCGCTTGCCGATCAAAGGCTCCAAAAGAGAGGCCATTTGATCGATCATCGGCAGCGCGTGATCAACTTCAACAAAATTTGACATCAACCAGCGTTTCCAAAGCCCGTGACTGCCGCTATCCGGTTTGGGCATGGATTGTTTTTTCCCGGCGAAATAACCATACAGGCAGGCTCTTGTGCTTTGCATCGTAATGATCGCCCAGTCATAGTGGTTGCGCAGTGACATCAATTCTTTGAGCTGTTCACCTTTTTTCGGATGTTGTTTAACGCCGATCACATGATCAATGCCCTGCACCCCCTCAAGAATGGAGCAATTGGATTCAAATGTCAGCATGTGCACTTCAGCTTCCGGCAGATAGGTCTTGATCGGAGCGGCTAAGCCGGCCGCGATCAAACAGTCGCCTAAATAACGGGTGGAAACAATTAAGACTTTCATTAACATTCCTTTCGATTGGAAGCGTCAGGCAAACGCATCGGTAACAATAAAATCAAGCCCAACACGAAGAAGCTTCCGGTCATCAACAACGCCAAGCGCTGATCATTGCCCGATAGCCAAGTGATGGAGCCGTAAGTCATCGGGCCAATGATATTGGCAATCCAAAGGGCCATATTCCAAAATGAATAAAAAGCGGCGCGCTCGGTCTCCGGCGCCAAGACGCCGACAAGCGCTCTACCCGCGGACTGGCTGGAACCCATAGCAAGGCCAGCCAAATTGGCAGCCACCCAGAATAAGGCCTTAGTTTGCGCGCAATACGCCACGCCAACCATGGCAATCCAAATCAGTAGTGTCGCAATAAGCGCACGTTTGTGACCGATCTTGTCTTCAATGTAACCAAAAACAAAGGCCCCGATCGCCGCGGTGACATTCACAAGCAAAACCAACATGATGGTTTCTGCAGGTGTAAACCCCATCACTTGGTTTGCGTAAATCGCGGCCAGTGTGATCACCACCGCGATCCCTGACTGGAAAGACAGGCCGCTCGCAGTGAGCCAAGCGAAATTTTTGTGTTTAGGAAGCGACTTGAATGTTTTGACAAGCGAAGCTTGTGATTCTCGAACCAAATTCCAAAATTTGGCGTCTGTTCGCGGGATGGCGCGTTCCTTGACATACAAGGCAAAGGGCGAAGCCGCCAACAAAAAAACAAGAGCCGTCACCAACATGGTGTAAGGGACATAATCGTGCGCGGCAGCACCTGCCGCTTGCATTTGACTGACAATGATGAGACTGATGCCCAAAGTCACCAATCCGCCGCAATAACCGAAACTCCAACCCCAGCCGGACACTTTTCCCATTGACGAGGCAGGGGCCAATTCCGGTAAAAACGCCGAGTTGAGCGTCTCTCCCACGTTATAGGCGAAATTGCTGATGATCACCATGACGATGGCCAAGAGCACCGTCTCCTCTTGAGTCCAATAAAGCCCCAAGGTGCCCAAAATGCACAACAGGGTCATCATGACGACCCAAAACTTCTTGTTAGCCTTTAAATCAGCCGCGGCGCCGATCACTGGCATAAGGATGATTGCCAAAATATTACTCACCGCAATCACGCTGGTCCACAACAGCGTCGCCCAGGACTCGCCGCCACAAACAACACTTACGAAATACGCATTAAAAACGGCGGTCAGAACCACCGTTGTGTAGCCCGAATTGGCAAAGTCAAACGCCGCCCAAGCCCAAACTTCCCGTTTGTCGACTCCTGGGTTCAAATGCTCCAAAGAAAATAGCGCCATAATAGCCTTTCTTAAAGATCCGCCAGCGTGCGAACATGAGCTAAAACAGCTCTAGCCAAGCTCCGGGGCTCATATCCCCCTTCCAAAACGCTCACCAGACGCCCGCCGCAGACCGCGTGAGCGATGTCTTTGATGATACGAGTAATGTGCGCATAGTCAAGATCGGAAAAATCAAGCTGCGCCATCGTGTCGTTGGCATGGGCGTCAAAACCGGCGGAAATCAAAATAAGATCCGGCGCGAAACTTTGCAACCGCGGTCCCCACTCGGAGCGGATAATATCGCACGCATCATCTCCCGTATCTCCGGCCTCCAATGCGTACGCGTGAATGTTATCCGCATGATTGTCCTGTTTAATATGAGGGAAAATCCCCTCCTGATAGATGGAGTAAAACTCGATGCCTTCCCGTCCTTGAACAATGTTTTCCGTTCCATCGCCATGATGAACATCAAAATCAAGGATCGCCACGCGCCGACAAGACAAGGCGGCTTGAGCGTAAAGCGCTGCGATCGCCACGTTATTGAAAAGGCAAAAACCGCCCGCTTTGTGGCGATGAGCGTGATGCCCCGGTGGTCGGACACAACAAAAAGCGTTCTGAAGCGCTCCCTGCATCACCTGATCGCAGGCCTCAAGCACGCATCCGGCGCTTTCTAGCGCCGATTCAAAGGAATCACGGCTAACCGTCGTGTCTTCCGATACCTGAACAAGCTCACCTTCACGAGCCGGCACTTTGGACTGTATGAGACGAATGTAATCTGCGTCGTGAGCCCGAAGAAGATCTTTTTGACTCGCCCGACGATGAGTTTTTATGACTTTAAAAGCTGACAAAAGACCGGAAGCCACCAGCCGGTCCTCAATGGCGGTTATCCGATCGGGCGACTCTGGGCTGTTTTTTGCTGTCAAATGACGATAACAGCTCTCATGGGTAAATATGCCGGTGGTCAAACCTGTTTTCCTTTGAATAAGTTCTTTCTGGTATTGTAACTGAATCGTATTGCCGCCAAGGCGACTTAATCGACTCTCATGGCATGATGTTCAATTGTCGAACCTCAACCACTGAAAGCGTAACTTTTGGCACACCAGCATGTTAGGTGCCCGATCCTATCAGTTGACTGAAATAAGGGCTGGTGCGACAAAACAAAGACTTTCGGATGGCAAATTCGCTAAAATTCTAGAATCCTGTTTTAAATGCTTTCAGTTTTTGTATGAAACGGATCATTGATGTCGTTTTGGTGTTGATTGCTCTTCCTTTTGCCCTGCTCGCTTCAATTGTAATTGCAATCGCCATCAAACTGGACTCTCCCGGTCCAATCATCTATTGGTCTGAACGCATCGGACGAAACAGTCAACCCTTCCTGATGCCGAAATTTCGTTCCATGAGGGTTGACGCCCCCGTTATCGAAGCAGAGAAATTTTCCGACGCCAAGAACTACATCTCGAGGGTTGGCGCGTTTCTTCGCAAAACAAGCCTGGATGAAATTCCACAACTCTGGTGTGTATTGACCGGCAAAATGTCCCTGATCGGGCCAAGACCGCTTTTGCCGATCGAAACCCATGTGCTGGAACTCAGGAAAAAGGCCGGCGTGGATCAGTTATTGCCTGGTATTTCAGGTTGGGCGCAAGTCAACGGAAGAACCAATATTACCGGGGATGAAAAAGCGCAACTTGATATCGAGTATATGCAAAAACAGTCTGTCTTTTTTGATCTCAAAATCATCTTCCTGACCATCATTAAAGTCCTTCGTCAGGATGACATCATTCATTGATTTATCCAAACATTTCAGGTGATGACCAATTCAATCGGAGTTTCCTCAAACACCTCTTTCGTATTCTTCTCTACCACTCCGACTAGGCAACAAAAAAGGGAATTTTCAACAATAGTAGAAAACTCCCCTTTGCAAACCGGTGTGGTTAAAGTCTTACGCGATCCAATATCACGATTTAGAATCAACGAAAACTTTAATCATCGGATTGTTTCGGCTGAGCCTTGGCGGCCTTCGCCATATCATCCAAGTGTTTCAGATACTCAGGCGTCACATCACCAGTGACATATTGACCATCAAAGCAAGAACAATCAAATTGCTCAATAGCCGGATTCATGTCACGAAGCGCCGCCGTCAGGTCTTCAAGTCGTTGATAAATCACCGCGTCAGCTTCTAACACTTTGGCGACCGCCGGACCATCTTTGCCATCGCCGCAAATCAATTCGCTGCGAGTCGGCATATCGATCCCATAAACATTGGGGAAACAGACGCGAGGCGCGCCGCTAGCCACGAAAACCTTTTTAGCTCCCGCCTGACGCGTCATGCGAACAATTTCGCGCATCGTGGTGCCGCGCACGATGGAATCATCAACCAGCAGAACATTTTTGCCGGCGAACTCGACCGCCATCGCATTGAGTTTCTGACGCACCGTCTTTTTACGAACGGCCTGACCTGGCATGATGAAGGTTCGTCCGACATAGCGATTTTTAATAAACCCTTCACGATACGGCAAATTGAGCTTTTGAGCCAATTGCTGAGCTGCCGGACGCGAACTGTCAGGGATCGGCATCACCACGTCAATTTCAGACAACGGAATTTGACGAGCCACTTCGTCGGCCAAATATTCTCCCAAACGCAAGCGGGCGCCATAAACCGAAATACCGTCAATCACACTGTCAGGACGAGCCAAGTAGACATACTCAAAGGCGCAAGGAACCAAACGTGGATTTTCAGCGCATTGGGCCTTGAAAATTTCTCCTTGCGTGTTGATAAAAATCGCTTCGCCCGGAGCCACGTCTCCTTCAAACTGAAATTCTTGCGCTTCAAGCACCACCGACT
>DVNR01000082.1 GCA_018714205.1 Candidatus Aphodousia faecipullorum | reverse complement strand
GTAGTGCTTCGTTGTATAGCGCGTTTGCATCAATTCGAGAATATCTTTCACGATGGGCTCCTTGCAGAGTATTTCAATGATTGATTCTTTTTTTCTCCTTGTCAGTTTAATCCTGTTGGTCAAAAAAAATCCCGGTAAGTTATCTTACCGGGAGGAGTGGTAGTTAGAATTTTTTGGCTAGAAGCACTCTCAATGCGCCCGAACCGCCCTCTTCGGCCGGAGCTTGCACAAAAGCGAGAACCTCACGCATTTGGCGTAGCCAGCGGCGCACCAGCCCTTTGAGGACTGGGCCGTCCTCGCCACTATTGATGCCTTTGCCGTGAACGATGCGAACACAGCGGATGCCATGTTCATGAGCTTGAAGAATGAAATCGACCAACGTGCGGCGAGCCTCTTCGGTTCGAAGGCCATGTAAATCCAGATGGGCTTTCACAGGCCAAAGTCCTCGGGAAAGATTTCTTGCCAGGTCAACGCCGCAACCGACAGCCACATATTCTCGGTCTCCCCAGTCATCGGCGCTTGCGCCATCGTAGTTATCCGAAAGCCCCACTTCGGCAAAAAGTTTGGTTGGCGTTTGTTCGACAACCGCGCGCTTCGGTTTGACTGGGTTGTGAGAGGCCAGCGTTTTTTGCCCCTTTAACGCCGTGACACCGAGTCGTTGCATTTCTTTGGCAAAAAGATCATGGTCGTTTTCATGATTTTCCTGCCCGGTGACACCAATTCGTTTCATTTCCTGGGCAAAGAGCGCATGGTCGTCTTGTCGACGTTGGCGCTCCTCTTGATGAGCTGCCTCTTTTTCTTCCAATAATTTGGAAAATTCCGCCGCTTGTTCCCGGATGGTTTCTAAGGCTTCAAAGCCTTTTTTCTCTCGCATGATTAACCTTCTTGCTTTTCAAGATAGCGTTGGGCGTCCAGCGCAGCCATACAGCCGGTCGCGGCTGAAGTCACAGCCTGACGATAGGTCTGGTCTTGGCAGTCCCCCGCGGCGAAAACACCCTCAACACTTGTGGCGGTCGCAGTGTGTGTGGCCGTGCCTTTGGTGACAATGTAACCGTTGGATAATTCCAGCTGACCTTCAAAAAGTTTGGTGTTCGGTGTGTGACCGATGGCGATGAAGACGCCTTCAACCGGAAGTGTTTCCTCAGGTTCTCCTTTTGTGGTTTTCAAAAGCAGCCCGTTCACGCTCTGGCCGTCGCCCAGCACTTCTTTGACTTCACGCCAGAGGTGAAGCACGATTTTGCCCTCTTCAACCGCTTTCATCAGTTTATTGACCATGATAGGTTCTGCTTTGAAGCGATCATGGCGATGCACCAGATGCACGACGCTGGCGATATTGGAAAGGTAAAGGGCTTCTTCTAAAGCCGCGTTTCCGCCGCCCACCACGGCCACGGGACGTTGACGGTAGAAAAAGCCGTCACAGGTGGCGCAGGCCGAAACGCCGCGACCTTTATAATTTTTCTCAGACTCTAGTCCTAGGTATTTCGCGGAAGCGCCCGTTGCGATAATGAGCGCGTCGCAAGTGAAGGTCGTGCCGGAGTCGGCTACCAATCGAATGGGCTTTTCATCTAAATGCGCTTCGGTGATGACGTCATACTCAATCACGGTGCCGAATCGTTCGGCGTGATCGAGGAAGCGTTGCATCAGTTCGGGCCCTTGCACGCCGTTGACGTCAGCAGGCCAGTTGTCAATTTCGGAGGTGGTCATCAGCTGCCCGCCGCTTTCCATGCCGGTGATTAAAAGCGGTTTCAAATTTGCCCTTGCCGCGTAAATGGCCGCTGTGTAACCGGCAGGACCTGAACCGATGATAATGACTTTCTCGTGACGAACATTTGCCATGGTGTGTTTCCTTCATACAAATAATAATCAACACGCTCATTGTAATTGGGCAGGCTTCTAAAAGGGGCAGACAATGGATTTGCGTATGAAACAAATTGTTTGACCATCCTCAAAACGTCGCGTAACACGTACAATTAAGTGTTCAAAGAAAATGATGCCTGACCACTTTTTGATGAAAAAACCAGCAATTAATAAAGAAAAAGCGAAAGATATCCTTAAACCATCCAAGCGAGCGATTAAAAAACGCGACGCTCTACCGGTTGAAGCTCGTGAAACGATGCCGGCCGTGGTGACTCCTGAGGTGCAAATTAAGCAGGTGGCAGTGGAGGATATTCCAAGACGTCGTCCGATTCAGATCGGACGGGGAATCGGGGTGTGTTTGTGCCTTCTCGCGCTATTGTATGCGTTGATGCTGATTTCTTATAGCCCGTTGGATCCCTCTTTTACCCATGCCGCCCCGCAAATTCAGCCGACCAATTGGATCGGCAAGGTCGGCGCTTGGACCTCGGATATCGCCTTGTTCACACTTGGTTGGTCCGCTTATTGGCTTGTCGCAGTGTTGTTGGTTTCCGGTTATCGAATGGTTAGCCGCACGTACCATAAAACGCCTTTCGGCCGTCTTTGGCATCTTTTCGGCCTTGCACTATTGCTGTGTGGGAGCACCTCTATCGAATCGTTGCGACTGGCGTATCTTTCTGAGCCTTTGCCCGGTGAGGCCGGTGGCGTGTTGGGGACTAGTTTAATCAATGTCACCGTTCCCTTGATTGGGGCGCTGGGCATGACCATCATCATGACGGTGCTGACCCTTTGGGGGGCGGCGGTCTACTTCGGCTTTTCCTGGTTGGATGTTTGTGAACGGGTAGGGGCGTGGTTTGACCGAATTTTCCGTCGAATCAGCCAACACCGAGAAGCCAAGATGGATCGCCAGCTGGGTGCTCAAGAACAGGAAAAGCGCTCTCAGGATTTAAAGCAGGACCTATCAGCGCAAGCCGCCTCTGAATCGACGGGCGATGCCGAAAATGAGGATCCCTTCCCTGTGAATCCATCGGCTAAGCCCAAGGTGGCGATCAACCCCCAAGCGAAGGTTCGTCAATCGACTGTGGCTTTGGAAGCCAAGCAGGAGCGTTTGTTTGAAGAGGATTCCCAGCCAGTGAGACTGTCACTGCGTTTATTCGATCCGACCGGCAACACCGATCCATCAATTGACAAGGCTTCGCTCGCCATTATGAGTACGCTCATTGAAAATAAACTCAGAACGTACGGCGTGGAGGTGAAGGTCAGGGCGGCTAATCCTGGACCGGTCGTCACACGTTATGAAATTGAGTTGGCCGAAGGGGTGAAAAGCGCCAGTGTGAAAAGTCTTGAAGCCGATTTGGCTCGTGTTTTAAGCGTTCAATCAGTTCGCGTGCTTGATACGATTCCTAATACTTCTTACATGGGGATTGAAGTTCCGAACCCTCGCCGACAGATTGTGAAAATCAGTGAACTTTTGGGATCGCAGGACTTTCAAAAAAGCCGTGCTGCTTTGCCTTTGAGTTTAGGCAAAAAGATCACGGGTGAGCCCTTTGTCGTGGATTTGGCGAAGATGCCGCACTTATTGGTGGCCGGTACCACCGGCTCAGGTAAGTCGGTGGGTGTCAATTCCATGATCTTGTCGCTTTTGTATAAGTTTGAGCCATCTCAGTTGCGTCTGATTTTGATTGATCCGAAACGGGTGGAATTTGCTTATTACGAGGATATTCCGCATTTGCTTTGCCCGGTTGTTGACCAGATGCAGGAAGCCAAGCATGCGCTAGTGTGGTGTGTGAAGGAGATGGAGCGTCGGTATAAGCTTGCGCATAGCATCAAGGTTCGCAACATCGAAAGTTATAACGAAAAAGTCAGGGAAGCCAAGGCAAACGGAGAACCTTTGAAAAATGCGCTTGCCGCCAACGCCGGAGAGGATGTCGAGCTTGAAGAGCTACCCTACATCGTTGTTGTCGTTGATGAATTGGCCGACCTTTTGATGGTGGACAAAAAAGGCGTGGAAGAGTCGCTCATCCGTTTGGCTCAAAAGGCTCGTGCCGCGGGCATTCATTTGATTTTGGCCACGCAGCGTCCGAGTGCTGATGTGCTTTCGGGACTTTTGCGAACCAATATTCCGTCACGTGTGGCTTTTCAGGTTGCAACAGGGTCCGATAGCCGAATTATTTTGGATCAAACCGGTGCGGAGACCCTATTAGGCGCGGGTGACTTCCTCTTTAAGATGCCAAGCATGCAGGCGGTGGAGCGTGTTCAAGCCGCTTTTGTGACCGACGAGGAATTGGAGCGCGTCACCCATGCTCTTCGTGCCATGGATACGCCTAAATACATTGATGATGTTTTGGTGTCTGACGACGAGGCAGAAAGCGCCGCTACTGACGCTCCTCGTGGCAACGCGGGCAAAAAAGACCCGCTTTTTGACAAAGCGGTTCAAATTATCGTGGAAAGCAATAAGTGCTCGGTGACATTCCTGCAACGCCGGTTGGGCGTAGGGTATCCTCGAGCGGCCAATATTGTTGATCAATTGGAAGCGGAAGGAATTGTGAGTCCGGCCGATTCGAGCGGACGTCGCACAATCAATGCTCGCAATAATGAGGAGTTGACAGCGTGAGACAGTTTGCATGGATTTTAGGGTGCGTGGGTTTGATTTTTGCCAACCACGCTTATGCTGGCGGACTTGAGGATCTGTCGCATTTTTTGAAAAATACAACCTCCGCGACGGGCACGTTTTCGCAGCGCGTGTTGACCGATAAGGGCGAAAATGCGCAGGGTGCCGGAGAGGGAGACTTCGCGTTTTTACGTCCGGGATGCTTTCGCTGGCATTATGACGCGCCTTTTGAAGAGCTGATGGTCAGCGATGGCAAGACGCTGTGGCTTTATGACACGGAACTTGCGCAAGTGACGGTGAAAAAGCTGACGAAAGCTTTGCCTGCGACGCCCGCCTCGATCCTTTTCGGTGACAATGATTTCACCCGTGATTTCAATGTTTCCGAAGTCAAAACCGATGATGGACTCAACTGGATTAAAGCGATTCCCAAAGATAACGCCTCTTCGTTTGCCGAGGTGCGGATCGCTTTCAAATCCCAGTTGCCCAAGGCAATGATTCTTAAAGACAACTTTGGTCAAGAAACCCACTTGAGTTTTGACGATGTGAAAACGAACGCGAAACTTCAAAAAAGCGCTTTTACATTCAAAATTCCTGCCGGCGTCGATGTGTTGCAGGATCGTAGCGCACAGTAATTTTGGTTGTTTAGTGACAGTTTCTAAAGTCAATTTGCGAGCGAAGCCAAAAAAGTGTGACGGGCGGAACCGGCTCAGCGTATGATAAGTCATGTCTTCGTTTCTTCCCTGAAAGGTTTTTCTACTGACCTTTTAGGAGAAACGACCCATTCAACTGCAATTTTCGCTCTTAAAGGAGACTTTCATGCCTACTTTGGTTGCTCCCTATGTGGATGAAATGATTCAAATGCGCCGGCGTTTGCACCGCTATCCAGAAATCGCTTGGACAGAGTTCGTGACGACGAGCATCATCGTTGAACGAGTTCGCGAGTTGGGTTTCAAGACTGTGCTCGGTAAAAAGCTCTTTAATGAAGAATTCGTTTTGGGACGCGATCCGGAAGTGGTAAAAGATGCGCAAGATCGCGCCCGTGCCCATGGGGTGAGCGAAGAGATTCTGAAGGAGCTTGAGGGCTATACAGGCTGTTTGGCGGTTTGGGAAACGGGGCGCCCCGGTCCTGTCACCGCTTTGCGTTTTGATATTGACTGCATTCCGGTTCAGGAAAACCGCACCGACGCCAATGAGGCGCATCGCGACGGTTACGAATCCACGCGTGACGGCTTAATGCACGCTTGCGGCCACGACGGTCACGCCTCCATGGGGATGACGGTGGCTCACTGGGTGCATGACCATGCAGATCAACTTTGCGGCACGATCAAGATTATTTTCCAACCGGCCGAAGAAGGCACGAAAGGTGCTTGCGGCATCGCGCACTCCAATAACTTGGATGATGTGGATTATCTGATTGGCGGTCACGTGAACATTGCCGACAAGGTGCATGACGTGAGCATTGTTCGTAAGGGCTTCTTGGCGACGACTAAGATGAATGCAAGCTTCACCGGTCTGGCAGCCCACGCCGGCGGTTCGCCTGAGTTGGGTCGCAACGCTTTGATGGCCGCCTGTTCTGCCGCCATGCAGATTATGGGGATTGCCCGTCATGGTCAAGGGGCGACCAGCGTCAACGTTGGTGTGATTCATGCTGGCGAAGGACGCAATGTGGTGCCAGCACACGCCGGAATGGAAATTGAAGTGCGCGGTAGCAACGCCGAAATCAATGCCTACATGCAGGATCGCGCGGAAGCCATGGTTCGCGGTAGCGCCATGAGCTACGGAGTGGATTACCGTCTTGATGTTGTTGGCAAGGCCGAGGATGTGGTCTCTGACGAAGAGCTTGTTCAGGCGATTGTTGAAGCCGCCAAAGCAGTGGATACGGTCGAAGATATTCATATCGTTGAGTCTTGTGGCGGCAGCGAAGACCATTCGCTTTTGATGCACGCGGTGCAAAAACACGGTGGCAAGGCGGTCTTCTTTGGTTACGGTGGTAACGACACAGTTGCTCACAGCGCTTTATTCCAAATTCAGGATACGGAATCGTTGCCGATCGGTTTGGAAATCTTTGTTCGGTTACTGATCAAACTCAACACGAACGCCTAAAGTTTTTCAATGACAAGGCCGGCTGAAATAAGCCGGCCGTTGTTCACGCTTCGTTGATTTTCCTGCTATTTCGTTTCAGCCGCGCAGAGGATTTTCACAATGTTGCGGTAGATTTCATATAGCGAAATGAGGTACTTTTCTTCAAAGTCGAAGTGACTTCGATGGTGAGCGTCTTTAAGCTCAGAGCCCAGGATGAGGTAGGCGCACTTGCCACCGTGAGCCTGCACTGTTTTGGCAAGAATCGAGCCGTCTTCGCTACCGCCAAAAAGCATTGAATCGCTCACCTTGGTGATATTGGGAACGCCGCAGGCTGCTTTTCGTGCAATTTCAGCAGCTTCCGGATCGGTCTTAAAGTCATAGGTTTGACCAAAGACGGAGTAAGACGTTTCGCAGCCGTACATGTCGCCGGCAGCTTTAAGGCGCTTGAGTGACTCATTGAGCATGAAGTCGCACACTTCCTCATTTTCACCGCGAACGTCGCATTGCAGCCAAGCGTTGGCAGGGATGACATTCCGACCTTCACCGCCGTGGATGATGCCGACATTGATTCGGCTTGCCCCTTTATAGTGACGGGGAGTCGCCATAGCGGACAGTGTGCCCGTGGCAGCTGCCATGACGGCGTTATGACCTTGTTCGGGGTGCATGGCTGAGTGAGCGGTCTGACCTTTGTAGTTGACGTTGAATTTTGCCGAACAGAGGAATTTTTGGGGTGCGAGCACAAGTTCGCCGGGTTCAGCATCACAGCCGAAGTGACCGCAATATAGGTAGTCAACGTCATCAAGGATACCGCTCTTGCTCATGGGGCGAGCGCCTCGACCGCCTTCCTCGCCGGGTTGGAAGATGAGTTTGATCGTCCCTTTCAGTTGATCGCGGTTTTCAGAAATCCATTGAGCAAGTCCGCACAAAATGGCCTGAGGACCTTCGTGAGAGCAGGCGTGCATGTAACCTTTGTGCTCAGAGGCAAAACCTTCGCGATTGGGGATGTGATCGGCTGCATCGGTTTCCTGGACCGGGACACAATCAAGTTCGCAACGAATCGCGACCACGGGACCGGGTCGACCGGTGCGGAAAATACCGACAGCGCCGGTGACACCGTCAAGGCGGGCAAGTTCTTCATCGGTTACGCCGCGTGTTTTGGCAAGCGACAGACTTTCGGCCACTTCATTGGCGTTGGCGCCATAAATGTAATCGGGGTGGATGACCTCTCGGCCGCATTTCACATCAAAGCCAGCGGCTTCCATTGCCCGGATCGCTTTGATCGTTGAAACAAATTCCGCCCAGCCGGGTTCTGGCCATTTATGCAATTCACGCCGTTTGGCGATGAGCCACGCTTCGTTGATCGGCTCTTGATAACTCATTATTTTTACTCCTGAAGACTTGCTTGAATAACGAAAAGTTGTATCGAAAAGCGAAAAACTTTTCGATTGTGCTAAAACAAATTGTGCCAGCATTTGAAAAATGTGCGACAATAAACTATCTTCACATGAAGATAATTAATTTTTTGGGAGAGAGCGTTATGGCAGAGTCAAAACTGTTTCCGATGGTGCGTGACGTACCGTACATGGGGGTGATCTGGGTGGTGTACCAAGCTTCGTTGCGAGGTTTTGTGAACGGAGATCCCGATTGGTGCAACTTGGGTCAGGGGCAACCGGAAGTGGGAGAGATGGTAGGCGATATGCCTCGTATCAACCACATTGATTTGGAACCTGGCGATCACGCCTATGGCCCGGTTGGTGGTACGCTTGAAGTTCGTGAAGCTATCGCCGATATGATCAATCGTCAATACCGCCAGGGCAAGATGCCTTATGGTCCGGAAAATATCAGCTTTGCCTCCGGAGGACGGTTGGCCTTGACGCGTTTGTATACCATTTTGGCTGATGGTTGCCGTATCGCCTATAAAAATCCGGATTACACAGCGTATGAAGACTATCTGTACGGACTTCGCAATCGTTGCATGCTTTTGCCGATTTACGCGAGGGCCGAGGACGCTTTTAAGATCCCTGCTGAAAAATTAGCTGAAATCATTCATCAAGAGCGCATCAATTGCTTTGTTTTCTCCAACCCTTGCAATCCGACGGGCGAAGTGATTCAAGGCGAGGTTCTCAAAGGTTACGTTGAAACGGCTCGCCGTGAAAATTGCCTTTTGGGTTGCGATGAATTCTATTCGCACTTTATTTATAACCCGGACGGATCGCCGGCGGATCATCCGGTCTCAGCGCTTGAATTCGTTGACGATGTGAATGCTGATCCGGTTGTTTGCTTTGACGGGCTTACCAAGAGCTATCGTTATCCGGGCTGGCGCGCCGGTTGGGCTGTGGGACCGGCTGACATTATCGAGCAAATCAATCGGGCGGCAAGCGCTGTCGATGGAGGCCCTTCCATGCTGACTCAACGGGCCACGCTTGAAGCGATCAAACCCGATCGAGTGGCGGTCACCACCCAAGCGCTTCGTGAAAATTTCGCGAAAAAGCGTGAGGTGATGCTTTCAGCCTTAAAGGAAATGGGGATTCGCACCGCTCAAGATCCTTCGGGCACGTTCTAT
This sequence comes from Candidatus Aphodousia faecipullorum, assembly GCA_018714205.1. GTDB lineage: Bacteria > Pseudomonadota > Gammaproteobacteria > Burkholderiales > Burkholderiaceae_F > Aphodousia > Aphodousia faecipullorum. The sequence continues at coordinate 901 of DVNR01000082.1, read as the reverse complement.
GTCTGGGCTTGCATTGAAGATTTGCCCGAACCGATCAACGATGCCGATAAGTTCTTCTTCGCTTGCTTGGAAAAGAAAGTGATGACGGTGCCGGGTCACTTCTTTGATGTGCGGCCTCACCGTGTGCGTCCGGCTGTTGAACCCTATCGTCACTGGGTGCGTCTATCGTATGGACCGAACATGGAAACATTGGTCAAAGGACTTGAGCGGATGAAGGAAGTGGTTGATAGCTACCGTAAATAATCTTTTTCTAATTTAATCGAAAACCCCGATTCGTGACTTTTATGCGAATCGGGGTTTTTGTCAGAGGCAAAACAGTCGTTTGCTTAACTTGCGACAGCTTCGCGATGTTCACCCGAGCGAGAGTGGCGGGTTGACGACGCTTTCTTCGCTCTTTGCGTCATGTGGTAAATCACAAAGCAAAGAACGGTAAACGGAATGCCGCAATACAGGGCGATGCGCTGTTCCGGATCAATCCCCATGCCGACCATGACGGCAACACACATGAGACCGCCTAAAATCGGCACAAGCGGGAACATCGGGCTCTTGTACTTGAGCTCGCTCAATTGGTGTCCGTTAGCGACAAATTGCTTGCGGAAACGATAGTGCGCGATGCAGATGCTCAGCCACACGGCGACGGTCGAGAAACCCACAATTGAGGTGAGAATCACAAAGACCGTATCGGCGGCCATCACACTGGAACCCAAAGCCAATAAACCGCCCAACATGCTGAAAGCCAAGGCGTTAACCGGCACGCCGCGCTTGTTGAGTTTGGCAAGACCGGCGGGCATCATCCCGTCATGACCCAGCGACCAAACCATGCGACCGGCGGCGTAGAGCCCAGTGTTGGCCGACGACAAGATGGCCGTGATGATCACGAAATTAAAGATGTCAGCCGCAT
>DVNR01000081.1 GCA_018714205.1 Candidatus Aphodousia faecipullorum | reverse complement strand
AGTAAAAAAAAGCCTTTCAGTCCTTGAGTGGATGGACATCGCTATCATCGTTTGTGAAGCGGGTACATGGGGTGAACATGAAGAAAAATTATTGCAGTTAACCCATCAAAATGCGACACCAACAATTGTCGTTTTTAACAAAACCGACTTAAGCGAGGTCTCTGTCGACTTATTGCAGTTGATTCAAAAACGAGGTTATCCGGTTGTTCTGACCTCAGCGGCCACTCAACAAGGCATTGAACAGTTGCGAAATACAATCATTCAAATGGTACTGTCGCAAACAGAGCCAGATCGTCCATTAATGGGTGATTTGGCTCATGCTGGTGATACTGTTATTTTAGTCACCCCTATTGATACTGGTGCTCCTAAGGGACGACTTATACTCCCACAAGTACAAGCTATCAGAGAGCTACTTGACTCTGGTGCAAAATGTTTCGTTATCAAAGAAGATCGTATTAAAGAAACTTTGCAGGAATTAAAAGTTCCTCCCGCCCTGGTTGTCACAGACAGTCAAGTCGTCCTACGCGTTGTCAAAGAGGTTCCAGAACCTATCCCAGTGACAACTTTCTCCATCCAAATGGCCTATGCCAAAAGTGACTTAAAAGAAATGGCCATTGGAGCTGCCGCCATCTCCAAGCTCAAACCGGGAGATCGTGTCCTAATTTCCGAAACCTGCTCTCATCATCCTTTAAAAGATGATATTGGACGTATAAAAATCCCCAATTGGTTAAAACAGAAATTCGGTGATATTCAAATTGATATTGCTGTAGGAAAAGATTTCCCAACTGATCTCACTCCCTACAAAGTCATCATTCAATGCGGGGGATGCATTGTCACGCGTCGCCACATGCTTGCGCGCCTAAGAGCCGCCAAAGCTCAAGGAGTTCCAATGACAAACTATGGAGTGGCGATCTCCTTACTACAAGGTGTCCTCGATCGGGCACTTGCCTGCCACCCTCAAGCTAAAGCTGCCTATGAAAATGCCCTTAACGCCCATGAAAAAAATTGACACTCTCCTTAAGCAAACAGAGTTTAGTGACGAGGACATCGTTCGTTTGCTCCAAATTACTGATCCACAAGAAGCCACGCTTTTGCAGAAAGCGGCTTTTAACCGAACAACCGAACACCTCGGCAATCAAGTGTATTATCGCGGGTTAATTGAATTTTCGAACATCTGTACGCTTGATTGTCGTTATTGCGGCATTCGAAAATCCAATCATCTAGTTCCGCGCTATGAATTAACTAAAGAGCAAGTCGTTGAGGCTGCCTGCTGGGCTGCCGAGAATCATTATGGTTCCATTTGCCTTCAATCTGGTGAGAGGCGAGATTCAAAATTCATAGACTTTGTAACCGATGTCCTTGAAACAATTCATCAAAAAACTGTTAGCGACGCTTTGCCTTCTGGTTTAGGCATTACGTTATCCCTAGGTGAACAGACACTAGAGGTCTACAAACAATGGGCACAGGCTGCAGGCAATCCAATCGGTTTACGCTATTTATTGCGATTTGAAACCTCTAATCTAAAGCTATTTAATCACTTGCATTATTCTAAAAGTCATCACGATAAGGGACTTGAGCGTCGTTACCAAGCACTGAAAGATCTACGAGAGGCAGGCTACCAAGTAGGATCCGGTGTCATGATCGGCATCCCAGGACAAACGCTTGAAGACCTCTGTCAAGACATTCGGACATTCCAAAAGTTGGATCTTGATATGATCGGCATGGGACCCTACATCACTAGCCCAGGCGCCGACATGTTGGGAGAAGGCATGATGGAAAAGAAAGCACTGATGCGTTTAGCCTTAAATATGATTGCGGTGACACGGCTGGTTATACACGATATCAATATTGCTGCTGCCACTGCGCTTCAAGCTCTTGAGGATGATGGACGAGAAAAAGGGATCTTGCACGGATGCAATGTCATTATGCCCAATATTACCCCACGGATTGTTCGAAAAAATTACCAACTGTACGCCAACAAACCTTTCATTGAGCAAGAGCCTAGCGACAGTAATAAATTTCTACAGCATTGCATTGAAAAAACAGGAAGAACAGTTGGACTTAATGTTTTAGGTAGTTCGATTCACTGGAAGAAAAGAGCAGGACAGATGCAGTAACCAAAAATCGGCCCGCATAACGCGGGCCAAAATTTTTAGAATGTTTGATTCTTTTCACGAGTGGTGTGGAACTGAACATCCGGCCAATGCTTTTGTGTTGTTTGCAAGTTATAAATTGACGTTGCTAAATACACAAGATTGCCATCAGCATCTTTTGCCAATCGTGCCGCTTGCTCATCAATAAAGCGTTTTTGCGTATCTTCGTCTGGGAAGGACAACCACCGAGCTGTTGAGACATCAGTATTTTCGTAAATTGCGTCCACCTTGTATTCTGTCGCCAAGCGCTGAGCCACAATTTCAAACTGCAAGAAACCAACAGCTCCCAGAAAAAGGTGCCCCATATCATTTTCGAATACTTGAATGGCTCCTTCCTCACCAAGCTCTTTCAATCCTTTGTGAAGTTGCTTTGCCTTGAAAGGATCTTTCGGACGAGCGGCCCGGAACAATTCCGGGGCAAAATATGGAATTCCGGTAAAGCCTAACTTTTCTCCCTCAGTCAATGTGTCACCAATATGCAATTGGCCGTGGTTATAAATGCCGATAATGTCACCGGCGACGGCATCAGTCATGCTAATGCGATCATTCGCCATAAAAGTCAGCGCATTGGGAATCTTCATTTCCCGATCTTCTCTTAGGTGACGAACCTTCATGCCCGGTGTATACCGTCCGGAACAAACTCGGAAAAAAGCTATACGATCCCGGTGCTTTGGATCCATATTCGCTTGAATCTTAAAAACAAAACCCGTAAATGGTTTTTCAGTTGGTTCAACAACACGCACTCCCCCATCTCGCGAACGCGGAGAAGGCGCCCATTGAACCAGTGCCTCTAAAACGTCTTTGACGCCGAAATTGTTAACCCCTGAACCAAAAAAGACGGGACTTTGTTCACCGGCAAGGAATTTTTCCAAACTAAACGGATTGGTAACTCCCTGAACCAACTCAATACTTTCACGAACATATCCCATCTCCATGGGGAACAATTCGTCAAGACGAGGATTATCGAGCCCTTCAATCAATTCTTGTTTTCCAGAAAGACGATCTTCACCAGGAGTAAAACGTACAAGGTGGTTTTCCTTAAGTGAAAAAACGCCTCGAAATGTCTTTCCCATGCCAATTGGCCAGGTTATTGGAACACATTCCAACTTAAGAATTTCTTCGATTTCACTAAGTAGATCAATCGGATCACGCACCTCTCGGTCCATCTTATTGATGAAAGTGATAATCGGCGTATTACGAAGGCGACAAACCTCTAATAGCTTGATCGTTTGAGCTTCAACACCCTTGGCTGCGTCAATAACCATGACCGCGGCGTCAACGGCTGTCAACACCCGATAGGTATCTTCAGAAAAGTCCTCATGCCCAGGTGTATCCAATAAATTGATCACATGCCCTTCATATTCAAACTGCATGACTGAACTTGTTACAGAAATACCGCGTTGCTGTTCTACCTGCATCCAATCACTGGTCGCATGACGAGCTGCTTTACGTCCTTTAACCGCTCCAGCCATTTGAATAGCTCCGCCAAACAACAGCAACTTTTCTGTCAACGTTGTCTTACCGGCGTCCGGGTGGGCAATAATGGCAAACGTCCGTCGTTTCTGAACATCCTTTGCCAATTGAGGATCCAAGGTTACCATTTTCCTTTATTTTTAATAAGTTAGAAGCAAACATTCATAGCTAGGGGCCATATTCTACCCTATTTCAAAATTTTCCTTTGAAACAAAATCGTCCGGCGTACAATTAAGCAAAATATCTTAAGGAGAGCACGAATGGGTTACTTCCCGACCTGGACATTAAAAAAGGAGGGCGTCATCGCCCCAGATGAGCGTCTTCCCATCGGGCAAACACTAGCAATGGGCGTACAGCATGTTGTTGCAATGTTTGGCTCAACAATCTTAGCCCCCTTGCTGATGGGCTTTGACCCCAATGTTGCCATTCTAATGAGTGGTATCGGTACCTTGATCTTCTTTGTTGTTGTGGGCGGACATGTCCCCAGCTATTTAGGTTCTAGCTTTGCGTTCATTGGGGTAGTTATCGCAGCGACTGGTTACACAGCCGGTTCCGGTCTTAACAGTAATCTATCTGTTGCTTTAGGGGGAATAATCGCCTGCGGTTTCATTTATGCCATTGTGGGACTAATCGTCATAGGAACGGGAGTGAAGTGGATCGAAAAACTTATGCCCCCCGTCGTCACAGGAGCAGTGGTCGCCGTCATTGGCCTTAATTTAGCACCGACAGCGGTTAAAAGCGTTGGAACAGGTACCTTTAATGCCTGCATTGCAATCATCACAATGATTTGCGTCGGCGGCGTTGCTGTTTACACTCGCGGAATGGTACAAAAGCTACTTATCCTTGTTGGCATTGTCTTGAGTTACATTATTTACTTCGTTCTCGCGAATTTGTTAGAACTTGGTCCAGCCATTAATTTTTCAATCATTTCCAACGCAGCTTGGTTTGGTCTACCGACATTTGCCTCGCCAACTTTTGATTTTAATGCCATTTTACTCATCACCCCCGTAGTCATTATCTTGATCGGAGAAAATTTAGGACACGTCAAAGCAGTGACAGCCATGACTGGTCGCAATTTGGATCCCTATATGGGGCGAGCATTTTTGGGTGATGGTGTCGCTACCATGTTTGCGGCTAGCTTTGGTGGCACCGGAGTTACAACTTATGGCGAGAATATCGGAGTAATGGCTGCCACTCGGGTTTATTCCACTTTAATTTTTGCAGTTGCAGCCTGTTTTGCAATTATTTTGGGCTTTTCTCCAAAATTTGGCGCAATTATTCAAACCATTCCTCAACCGCTATTGGGAGGCGTCTCCATCGTTGTCTTTGGCCTGATTGCTGTGGCTGGGGCTCGAATTTGGGTCGTCAATCAAGTTGATTTCGGCAACAACCGAAACTTGATCGTCGCTGCCGTTACTCTGATCCTAGGCGCCGGCGACTTCACGATTAATATTGCGGGCTTTACACTGGGGGGCATTGGCACAGCTACCTTCGGAGCAATATTGCTTAATGCTTTGATGAACCGCGGTAGCAGTCGAGAAGGCGAGCCGCTGATCGAACGCTAAAAAGACTATCGGTCATTTACGACCGATAGTCTTTTGTATTTGTAGAAACGGCATCTTGGCTGAAACGCAAGATGCCGTTGACTAATGTCAGGCGCGCTTGACAAGCACGGGATCTGTGGTACCAGCCACACCAACCAACACTAAAGAGGTCAACATAGCCAATTGCGGACCTTGATAAGCATCCACCGGTTCATACCACTCTTTAACGTTATGATTGAAACCCTCGCGTCCGCCACCGCCTAACGTCGTCGCGGGAACTCCCTTGTTAACAGCGATATTATGGTCTGTTGATGCAAAGGCATAGGAGTAAAGCGGAATATCCAATGCAGCCATTGCACCACGAGCGGCTTGCAAAACGCTCACGTCATCACTTTGACTACCGCCGGGACGATGTCCAATCGGTTCGAGCGTCAACTTCACACCATCTTCGTCCTTGTAACCCCAGCGAGCATTTTCGTCCTTGGCTGCTTGTTCGAAAATTGGAAGAATTTGCGCTTCCAATTCATCTAACTCGCTAGCTCCTGCACTGCGCATATCCAATTCCATTTCAACATGGGCGGCAATTGAGTTAACCGTTGTTCCGCCATGAATGGTGCCGCAAGTGAAGGTCGTCTTCGGATCTGCCTTCGTTTGAATATCGGAAATCTTTGCGATTGCCCGCCCAATTGCATGAATTGCGCTCGGCGTGCCGAAGGCGTTCCAAGAATGTCCACCAGGACCATCATAGTGCACACGATAGCGCTTAGAACCAGTAGCACCACGCAACACACGATTGACATTGACGCCGTCAACAGAGATAAAACCGTCAATCTGAATGCCGCTCTTATTGAACAGATACTTGCTTCCACGGAGGTCTCCGTTACCCTCTTCACCAACGGAGCAAACAAACAGAATATCACCAACGGTTTCGACCTTGAATTCTTGCAATGTGCGAAGAACTTGCAAAATCACAGCCAACCCACGGGCGTCATCACTAATGCCTGGAGCCAAGTAACGATCGCCTTCTTTGCGAACTTTAGGATTGGTACCTGCTGGGAAAACTGTATCCAAGTGAGCCGCCAATACCAGCGTTGGACCGTTGCCGGTACCAGCACGGCGAGCAAGCACATTCCCTTCTTCGTCAATCGTTGCCTTTAAACCTAATTCTTCGAAACGACGGACCATATCCTTAGCACGAACATCTTCGTGGAACGGAGGCGCTTCCACCTCCGTAATCGCAATCTGATCAGCAAGCGTTTTCTCATCGTCACGCTTGACTGCTTCGATCGCGGCCTTAATGGTTTCACTAGCCGTTAATTTATCTACCGCAGCTTGGACATGTGCCTGAAGAGGCGGCATTTCCAAAGGTTTGGCATTGGGAGGATTGTCCATTTCGAACTCCTTTATTAAAGACAACCATGAATCACTTTTCACTGAAAAGTGCCTCTGAGAATTCTAGCAGGTATTACCTAGCACATATTACTTAGATTAGCGCAACAAACTTAAGGCCTTCTTAGTTTTGCAAAAGCCTGAGCCATCGCAGAGAGTTCTCTGGGTGCCAAGCGCTGAACTCTCTCCTTTCTATAGTTGGACTCCGCGCGGTTTTGGATTTTCATTGTTAACGCAATCCGATTGCGAGGTACATCAACATCCAATACTCGAACTTTAACAACTTGACCAACTTTAACTACCTCACGTGGATCTTTTACAAAACGGTCCGATAGCTCCGAGACATGAACTAAGCCGTCTTGATGAACACCAATATCAACAAAAGCCCCAAATGCGGCGACATTGGAAACGACCCCTTCAAGCTGCATGCCAACAACTAAGTCCTTAATGGATTCGATTCCCTCTTTAAATGTCGCTGTCTTAAATTCAGGCCTTGGATCTCTTCCTGGTTTTTCCAACTCTAAAAGAATGTCCGTAACAGTAGGCAACCCAAATCGTTCATCTGTGAAATCAGACGGAGCAAGCTTCGCCAAAACATCATGGTTACCCATTAGCTCTTTGATTGACTTACCTGTGACCTGCACAATTTTTTCTACAACAGGATAAGCTTCGGGATGCACGGAAGACGCATCCAACGGATTGGTACCGTTGTTAATACGCAAGAAACCAGCCGCCTGCTCAAACGTCTTCGGTCCAAGTCGTGGCACTTCCAACAGCGCCTGACGATTGCAAAAAGCACCATGCACATCCCGATAAGAAACAATGGATTGAGCCACTGTTTTACTTAGACCCGACACCCTGGCCAGCAGTGACACACTTGCAGTATTTAAATCCACACCAACAGCGTTTACGCAATCCTCGACAACAGAATCCAATTTATTTGCCAAATGCACTTGATTGACATCATGTTGGTATTGACCAACCCCAATAGCCTTTGGATCGATTTTGACTAGCTCTGCCAGCGGATCTTGCAAACGTCGAGCAATGGAAACAGCCCCACGATAACTGACATCCATGTTTGGAAATTCTTTTGCAGCCAATTCGCTTGCCGAATAAACACTGGCTCCAGCTTCACTAACCACCGCTTTGGTTAAATGCAATTCTGGATATCGAGTAAGAATCTCACTAACTAATCGGTCGGTTTCACGACTGGCAGTTCCATTGCCTATGCTAATTAGCTGAGATCCGTATTGTTTGACAAGTTCAACAATGGTCTTGATGGATTGTTCCCACTCTCTGCGTGGCTCATGGGGATAAATAACCGCAGTATCCAACACTGTCCCTGTCGCGGAAATCACGGCAACTTTTACCCCTGTTCTCAAACCTGGATCTAATCCAATGACACCTTTTTGTCCCGCAGGAGCTGCCAGTAGTAAATCTTTAAGATTGATTCCAAAAACTCGAATAGCCTCTTCTTCTGCACGTTCCCGTACCATCTGGAATAATTCGCTTTCAATGCTCAATCCCATTTTGACTCGCCAAGCCCAGCGGCACACTTCCATTAGCCAAGCATCAGCGGCCCTTCCCAAGTTTTTAATTGCGAAATGATCGGCAATTAATTTTTGACAAGGATGGGGCTTTTGCTCTTCCATTGCATCATCCAAAGCAATTTTCAGCGTCAACACACCTTCTTGACGACCGCGAAACAACGCTAAGGCACGGTGAGATGGAATTTCCGAGATGGCTTCCTTGAAGTCAAAATAGTCCCTAAATTTGACTCCATCGATAATGTGCTCTTCAACAACTTTGGATACAACATAACCATTTTTAACAAGGAAAGACCGTAAAGCCTCTAACAGTCCCGCATCCTCACTGAAGCGCTCGGCAAGAATATCTCGGGCACCATTTAATGCATCGCGAGCTGATGTAATGTTTTTCTCTTCATTGATATACGACTTTGCACAAACTTCCGGCTCTAAGGTAGGGTTTTCGTAAAGAGCGTCAGCCAATGGTTCCAATCCCGCCTCCTTGGCAATTTGAGCACGAGTCCGGCGCTTAGGTTTATACGGCAGGTAAAGGTCCTCTATGCGCTGCTTGGTGTCTGCCTCTAGCAGAGCGGTAAGAAGTTCATCGGTAAGTTTGCCCTGTGATTGAATCGACTCAATAATACTAAAACGACGCTCTTCCATTTCACGCAAGTACTGCAACCGCTCCTCTAAAAGACGCAGTTGCCCATCATCCAACGCACCGGTTACCTCCTTGCGGTAACGGGCAATGAAAGGAACCGTCGCCCCTTCATCAAGCAATTTGATTGCGGCCTGTATCTGAGATGCTTTCGCATTCACCTCTTTGGTCAAGGCACAAATAATCCTTTGGTTGGCTTCATCAGTCAATATCATTTTTATTTCTCTGTAAGGGAGTCAAAGCAAAGTGAATCAGTTGAGATTCGTGGGGCTCTCAAAACGAGCACGAATCGTCTGAACCATTTCCATATCTTTTTGTTCGTACGCTTTTTTTCTCAGTTTTAAGAAAATATCATCCTGAGGCGCCTGCAAAAGATCCTCTTCGTAAGTAAAACGCAAAAAAATAGAGTCCGCCTGAGGACACTCGATCTGAATTGTCAATCGACTAGCTTTGTAGCTATCCGTTGCCATTACATCAATACAAACTGACTTTTCTTTTTCAAAATGGACGGTATCTCTTACTTGTATTGAACCAAAATCAAGAAGCCGATCAAGCACTCTTAACCCATTTTCTTCTCGAGATTGAATCTTACAAGACTGTAATGGTTCAAAATATTCGTGAGGATGCTCTGCATAGTGCAACAAATGCTCCCACAATTTTTGAACAGTTAAAACTGAATGAAAAACATCGCTCGGTGAAGTCACCTCAATTAAATGCTCATGAATTTTTATCATCCTTTTTGCCCTTTTTGTAAGCGCCCCTCTAGCCAAAAACTATACCGAGACATTGCAAAACTGCTTAAAAAATATATGGCTGCCACAAACACATAGCCTTCAATGAAGAATTGTCTCCACTGAGGATCCCCCAGTGCTAAACGTAACGCACCAGTTAAGTCATACATAGAAACCACTGTGACTAACGAGGTATCCATGAATGTAGACAAAAGACTGTTAACAAATGCGGGAATCACGGCCACCAATGCTTGGGGTAAGACCACATAAAGATAGATTTGCCAAGTTTTCAAACCTAAAGAGGCTGCCGCATTAAACTGACCCGACGAAATGGTTTGTAGACCGCCTCGAATCGTTTCTGCCATGTAGGCTGCCTGAAATAAGGCAATGCCAACAGCGATTCGCCAAAAGCCATCAATCTCCCAACCAGAGGGTAACACCAGCGGAAAAATATAAGTCGCAACAAAAAGAACAGTAATTAACGGAACCCCTCGAACCAACTCAATATAGCCAATACTGAGTGTGCGAATAATAGGCATCTCAGAACGTCTTCCTAAGGCTAAAAAAACACCTACTGGAATCGAAGCAAGCATGCCAATTAAAGTCAAAATAACCGTTAATGGCAAGCCTCCCCATAAATCGGAGTCAACGGGTTCCAAACCCAGGATGTCCCCTCTCATTAAAACAAAAAAAACGACGAACGCAAAAATCCACGCAAGAACAAGAGCCCTAGACCATCGTTTCTGCCAAAAATAGGGGATAGCCGATATCAATAAAACCCCTACCAGCAGCGCAGTGGCCAATCCGGCCCGCCACTGAAGGTCATACGGATAGCGACCAAACAAAATTAACCGCCACTTTTCTGCAACAAACCCCCAACATGCTCCGTCAGCAGAACGACAAGCTTGCAAATCTGGCGTTACAACTGCCTGCAAAACTCCCCAGTTAAATACATCCGCCACCAACCAAACCAACAGTGTCAT
>DVNR01000080.1 GCA_018714205.1 Candidatus Aphodousia faecipullorum | reverse complement strand
GCTGGGGCGGTCTTTTGAAGTTTAGGCGCTTTTAGAGTACCACAACCCCAGCACCCTCTCTCAATTTCCCCTGAGAAACCTAGCTAGAATTTGATCCCATATACCAGAATTTATTTTGGACAGCACTGAATTGGAAATGGATTAGAGGGGAAATCTTGCTAGTGGAGGAAATGAGAGCATTGAACGCAATATCAGCGTAAGTTTCGAGCAAGATAACCGAATAGCATGCTCGGAGATATACCGGTTGCAATGTCCACGTAAACAAAATCCATTCCCGCCTTTTTGGCACATAAACCGTCAGTTTTAGGATTGTCTCCGATGAAAACAGCTTCTTGTGGTTCGATTCGGTGTTTTTTTAATGCCAGCTCCAGCATTGTGATTTCGGGTTTGCCCATGATTTGATAGCGTATTGTTGGTACGGCGCTTTTCAGTGCGGCTAACACGCAGCCGGTTTCTGCGTATAAGTGGGACTCGCCCGGGTACGTAAAGTCCGGATTGGCACAAACAAATGAAACACCTCTGGCTGCTAAGTTGATGAGCACTTCAAACTCTCTAAATTTCAGTTCAGAGTCTGAACAAAGAACGACTTTTTGAGCCTTACACCAATCTCCTCTATCAAGAATATTTAAACCTTGCATTTGAGCAAACTTTTTTAATTCTTTATTGGCGCTAAGCGCAATGGGTTTATCAAAATTTTGCGAGCAAAGATAGTTGATGGACTGAACGCCAGCAAGAAAAATATGCTGATTGTCAATATTCAATCCTCGCTTTCTAAAATATGTCGCCAAAGAATTAACAGTGAAACGAGAATTGTTTGAAAGAAAAACGAAGGGGCGGCAGTTGAAAAACTCCACAGCGCCCGGGCTTATTTGTCTATCAACAAGAACCACTCCATCAATGTCAGAGATGATGAGTTTTGCTTGATGAATCTTTTCTGCGTACTGCTTAAGCTTTTCTTCCGTATATAACAATTGCTTTCTCCACAATATTGTTTTATGAGTTAAAGCCAGAACTTTCTGGTTTTTTCTAAAAAGCGCTCGCTATGCACATAAAAATTTTCTTTTTGGATGGTGATGACGTTATATTCTGGCGTTTCATCATTGCCCGGGATTTGCCATTGACCTCCATCGCCTTTGGGAGGCTCATTCATTTCAACCTGGTGGGCTAAACTGCGGACAATGACAAATGGAATTCCTCGCCAGGATCCTTTAATGGGTCTATGAAGATGTCCCATAAAAAGACACCTTATCTGAGAACGATGTTTTTCGATAACACTCTGTAAATAAAAGGGATCTTGCAATCGGATGGGGTCCATCGATGGTACACCAAGGCAAAGCGGCGGGTGATGTAAAAAGAGGTAAATGTGGCGGTCAGCGTTTTCTGTAAGTCTCCTATCAAGATCCTGCGCTCTTTCTATCGGAAAAGCTCCGCTGTGACCGACGCCGCCCGTTGAATCCAAAAAAATAAAACAATCTTTTTCGCTGCGGATTTCTTTACCTAACCAAATTCCCTTTTTTAAGTCTTGAATTTTCCCATCGAAAATCGGAAAAATATCATCGATCAATTTTGGATTGTCGTGGTTGCCCGGGATGATAATCACGGGGATAGAAAAATTTTCGAAGATAGATGAGAGATCTTCATAGGCGCTTTTTTCACCATAGTTGGCAAGATCACCGGTAATGACTAAAAAATTGGCGTCTTTGTGAAATTGTTGGACATGGCGGAGAGCTTTTACCAATCGATCGGCAGGATTTATTCCATATAAAAGATCCGATCGGTTTTTGCATAAATGCAGATCAGAAAAATGTAAGAATTTCATAAGTATCCAAAATCGGAAGGTTTTTGAGAAAACCTTCCGTAAATCAAAGGATTACAACAGAGCCTGAACGCGTTTTGCTGCTTGGCGCATGCAGGTTTCAGGACTAATTTCACCGCTCACCATCCGTTGTTGTTCATCTCTCATGACATCCATGATTTTGAGCATGTTGTCACCAGGGAAGGCATACCAACGGAAAATGGAGGGTATCTGAGCTAAAGAAGTTCGGTAGTTTGGATGAGAGTTGTAGAAATCTTTAAGCAGTTCCACTCCTTTTTCGTGCATCGGCATATAGCCTGAGAGTGAAACTTGAATCGCCGTTCCTTCGGCGCTGGCGGCAAACATGGCATATTCGAAGGCAGCGCGAGCTTTCTTGGGGTCTTTCGTTAGGATCAAGGCTGCGTTACCTCCGCAGGGGATTTTTCGTTGTCCCTTGTTGTTGAGAGGAAAGAGAGCTGTTTTAATAGCCATGCCTTTGGTTTTGTCTTCAATGGTTTTTAAGTATCCTGTTGTGGCGCAGTAAAAACCGACGCGTCCGGCGCAGAAGGCTTGTTCTGCCTGGGCATGAGTCCAATTTTTCATTCCGCCTTCATCAATGAATCGTCTGAAGAGCTTGGCGGCCCTAATACCTTGCTCATTATCGAACACTACTTTCTTTTCAGACGCATCCATCATTGTGCCGCCTTCGGAATAAATCAAGGCTTGTAACATCCAGTTGCCAGTGTTTAGATAATCGTAATACATGCCGCTGTAGTCATTACCCAGCTTGTGAATTTGTTTGCAGGCGGTGAACACACCTTCCCATGTATCCATGGACTTTAGATTCACATTGGCTTTTTTGAGTAAATCTTCGTTGTAGTACAAAATCGGCGTGCTGACGGCAAAAGGAATGGAAAATTGGTGTCCGTTGTAATCACCCAAGGCCATCATGGCGGGGAAGTAACCGTGAGGTTCGCTCCAGCGAGGATCGGCTTTGACCCATGGAGTCATGTCCCAGGCAGTACCGTTATCAACATATTGTCTGACTTGATCAATGCCTTGGAAGGATAAATCAGGGGGATTACCTTGGGTCAGCCCTGATTTGGTTCGTTGAGCCAAGCCGTCATAGTCTTGATAGGGACGTTCCAATTTAATTTTAATGTTGGGGTGAAGCTTATTGAATTTTTCAATAATTTTTTGATGAATTGGCCTAAACACTTTCCCATAGGCGTGGGCTAAGGTGATTTCGACTTGTTCATCATCTGCCAAAGCCGCCAGTGGAAAAGAACTGGCAGCCAATACGGAGGTGCCAGACCACAACATTTTTCGGCGTGTCAAATTCATAGATTTCTCCTAAAGCAACCATTCGGCAGAGTTATTTCATGCCGTTGGTCATAAAGCCCTTAATAAAGCGTTGTCTTAACAGCAGAAAACCGATCATCAACGGAGCCACTGTCATGGCTGCTGAGGCCATCATCGGCCCCACATCATTGCCGCTTTCGTTGGAAGCGAAAATGGAGACACCCACTGGTGGCGTGGTTCGTTCGATATCCGTGATGCTGATCAGTGGCCAGAAAAAGTCATTCCAATGTGTCAAGATGGACAAAATGGCAAATACAGCGATAGAGGGCCATATCTGTGGTACCAGGATTCGCCATAGCGTGTACCACTGACTGGCGCCGTCCATTCTTGCCGCGTCAATTAGATCTTGAGGTATTCCTTGAAAGCTTTGTCGCAAAAGAAAGATCCCGAACGCACTTGTCGAAAATGGGATGATAAGGACAGCGAACGTATCCAGGAGATTGAGTTCACCGAAAACCAAAAACAGCGGAATGGCGACAACTTGAGGTGGAATTAACAGTGCAGAGAGCACAAGCAAAAACATGGCTCTTTGAAGCCGAAAGTGTTTTCTAGCCAATACGTACGCGGTAGGAATAACTGTTAAGCATTGTATGGCTAGAATGCAGACAGTCACGATAAGACCGTTTCTAATGAAAAGTCTCATTTCTCCCTGAACGTATGCTTCAGCATAATTTGCCCAATCCCAAACTTGGGGCAAGAGCGTCAAGGTGGGCGCATAAATTTCATTTTCAGGTTTCACCGATAGACTCAGCATCCAGATAAAAGGCAAGATCACAAAAAAGGCGCCGATAGCTAAAACCGCATTGATAGCAATTTTTTTCATTCTGATGTTCCTCAATAGCCGTAGTGAATTTTGTGATCAATGCTCTGGACAACCCATACGGTCAGGGCAATCATGACGAAGAGATACAGTGTGGCGATAGAGGACGACAGTCCGCTTCTAAAGAATGTGAAGCCTTCCTGATACATCGTAAATAACAGAATTTCACTCGCTTTGTTTGGACCGCCGCCGGTGAGAGCTTTAACTAAATCAAATGTTTGAAAAGTTCTGATTACGGTAATAACAAAAATAAATATGGATGTTGAGCCGAGAAGCGGCCATGTGATTTGGGTAAAACGACTCCAGCCGTTCGCACCGTCTATTCTTGCAGCCTCGTACAAAGAAGAAGGGATCTGAAGTAGGCCGGATAAAAAGACCAGTGTGTAGTAGCCTACTGACTGCCAAATAGAAATGACGGCGATGGTGATTAACACTAAATCAGGGTCGTTGAGCCAATTGATTTCCAACGTGGAGCCAAAGAATCGGATAATGTGAGCCGAAAGCCCCAATGTTGGGTGAAGGAGGTACTCCCAAACAACCCCCATGGCGACAAGCGAGGCGGTTGTCGGCAGAAAATACAATGATTGCCAAAGGGGGGACCATTTTCCAGAGGCGTTCATCGCCAAAGCCAATCCCAACGCTACAATGAATGACACGGGCACAACGAGAACAGTCAAGTACAGCGTGTTATTGACGCTGATCCAAAAGTTTTGGTCATTAAATAAAGTTAAATAATTTTTAAGCCCGATGAAGTGCACGGGGGCGTTACTGCCGATTGTCCAGTCGGTAAGACTCAAAATCACGGTGCAGAAAGCGGGAATAAGGAAAAATAAAATCAAGAGAACGATGCCTGGTAAAAAAAAGGCGCAGGAAGACAACCCAAAATTGTTTTTCATAAGAACGCCTCCGCAAGAATCCTGTTACCGTCTTTATCAAAAAAGAGCGCATCATTCCATTCAAATACAATCGGTACGTTTTCACCTTCTTTGAAACTAAAACGTCTGTATCGATCAGTGACGGCAGAGCGGATTGAGAAAGTCTCGTCACCAACAGAAAATTTCAATAACGATTCACTGCCTACCTCCTCTGCTTGAGAAAACTCGGCCATCAAATCAGGCTGTTGACCTTGAGGGCAGATATGAATGGCCTCAGGCCTAAAGGCAACTTTTTTAGCCTTTTGTTTCAGCAGATCCAGTTGTTTCAAGTTGGGGGCGGTTAAGTTTTTATGAATGCCGGCGACTTGCAGGCTATAGTCTTTAAAAACGCAATTAAATACATTGATTTTTGGTTGACCAAGAAATTCGGCGGTAAAAAGATTGACTGGATTGTCGTATAGTTCTAATGGGGTTCCAACTTGCTGAATTTTCCCCCCGTTGAGCAATACAATCCGATCCGACATAGTCATGGCTTCAACCTGATCATGGGTGACATAGAGAAATGTCCCTTTTGTTTGATGATGCAGATTCGAGATTTCCATGCGTGTCTGCATGCGGAGTTTGGCATCGAGATTGGAAAGGGGCTCGTCCATCAAAAAGAGCTTGGGATTGCGAATCAGAGCCCGTGCGAGAGCCACTCTTTGTTTCTGTCCACCCGAAAGTTCCCCGGGTTTACGCTGCAGTAAACCATCCAGTCTTAAGCTTTTGGCAACTTGAGGGACTTTTTGAGAAATATCTTGTTCCAATGCCTGAGCAGTGGATGTAAATCGTCCGAACAGCGGAATGCGGGTGACTGCCGGTGCTCTCATTCTCAGAGGAAAGGCGATATTTTCGTAAACGGATTTATGGGGGTAGAGCGCATAGGACTGAAAGACCATGGAAATATCACGCTCTGAGGGTTCAAGATCGGTAATATCTCGATTGTTTAAATTGATGCAGCCGTGATCGGCTTTTTCCAACCCGGCGATTATCCTCAATAACGTCGTTTTTCCACAACCCGAAGGCCCCAAAAGACTGACAAATTCACCATCGGCGACTTCAAAGGAAATATGTTCCAGGACTATGTTTTGAGCAAAAGACTTTTGAATATTTTTAACACTCAGCATCGCTAACCTCATCAATTTGGTAACTCCACAAAGCCCTTGTGCTGCTCGAGAGCGCTATTGCGCCGGCGGCTAAAACTTCATGAATTTCTTGTTCTTTTTTTATCAATCCGGCGGCAATGACGGGAATATGGGTGATTGACGAGATTTGACCGATTTGTCTGAATAAAAGACCAGGCATCATTTCAATAAAATTCGGCTCAATGGCGTTTGCGTTATCCAAGGCGGAAATCACGGCTTGTGTGTCGATGGCGAAAAATTGAAATACGGTTAACAATCCTCGTTCATGGGCCCGCTGTAACAGCGCTTTTTTTGTGGAAACAATTCCGTCGGGTAAGACAAGATCGGCTAAATAATCGATGCCAGCCGGATCTTTCCCGAGCCCATGGATGAGCTCTGGATGAATAAAAACTGTTCGTTCTGTCGCATGCAGACGCCGAACAAGTTCGGGTAAACGAAGAATGTGACCGCCCATGAGTGCAACGACCGGAGCATCGCTTTGCATCGCGAAATTTAAATCGTCGTCGTTTCTGACTGCGGCTATAACAGGTCTATTGGAAAAAATATTTTTGAGCTTCTCGGATCGAGCGAGAAAGGCTGTTGGCGAACACTCGCATTGAGGCACCGATGTCAAGGAGGGAAGAGACTCGTCAAAAAACGTCATGTAGATCTCCCGAAAAAAAAACTCCAATCGAACAGAACCCGGTTATTGAACCGGCTGTAGGATGGGCTTCTCTCTCGATCTCTGAGCCTCACATTGCCGCAGTTTAAATAGTCAAGATGAATGTTGAGTAACAGAAATGTGTCAGTTTGATGTCAGTGAAAAAGTGGAATAGGGTTGCAGAACAGGAATTTTGAATCTCTATAGAAACCTCATTAAATCGAGTTCAGAAGCTGAACGTAGTACTCATTGGGCGATTTCATCCCCAATTTTGATATAGTAGTAAAGCCAGTCCTGTACATGTCTTTTGGCCTCCTCACGTGAATTAAAGCATCCGTTTAAAGGCAATGTTTCTCGTTTTAAAGTGGCCCAAAAAGCTTCTGCAGGAGCGTTATCCCAACATTGAGCACGTCGACTCATTGAGCTTCGTAATTGGTATTCTTGCAGTGTTTCTTGAAAAGCTTGGCTACAGTATTGAGAGCCTTGATCGCTATGAAAAATACAACCTGCATCGGGTTGTTCATTCTCATAAGCCTTTTTTAAAGCATTGATAACCAGTTGTTTGGTCATGCGCTTATCAAAGCAATAGCCAACCAATCTGCGCGTGCCCAGAGCAATCACACTGGCTAAATACAGCCAACCTTCAGCCGTTGGAATATAAGTAATATCACCGCTCCAAGCTTGATTAATTCCAAACTCATCAAAGCGCCTATCTAGCAAATTGGGCGCTTTGGGCAAATCGTGTTCACTGTCAGTGGTACAAACATACTTTCGATGAAGACGATGGAATAATCCCTCCGCTCTCATCAATCGACGTAGGTGTTTTATATCAATACTGATGCCCTTTTGCCTAAGCAATCGATAGCAAACAAGTACGCCGGGGACATAGCTTTTTGTCACGGTTTTAATTTCTGCTTTGAGCGTTTCAAGAATAAAAGCGTCGGTATGAACCACTCCAAACCGATGCTCTTTATCACTATTTCTCCAGGCATAAAAACCGCTGACGCCCAACAAATGACAAGCACGGGGGACTGGCAAAGCAGCATGCCGACCAACTTCTGCACAACGAATGCAGTGTTCAAGGAAGGCGTACCTCGTTACGGCATCTTTGCGAAGTACGTCGCTGCTAATGACATGGAACCCTCTTCTTTTTCCCGATAAAGAGAAAAATAAAAGTGCAAACCAAACGGAGGACACCATGTCAAATTCAAGGATACAATCGAAAGCATTAAATGCCAAATTATCGTGGGAAATAATCGGACTGGATTTGGCAAAAAATGATCTCAGTTTTGTCGGAATCACCTTAGAGGGAGAAATCATTCGCATAGATCGTCTTAGCTACGAGCAATTAGTTGAATTCTCCAGAGACACCGATCCAACGACTTTTGCCATGGAACCGTGTTGTGAGTCACATTATTTAACCAACCAACTTGAACTCTATGGTCACCAATGCCGAATTATTCCCGGCAAAGCCGTTCAAAATTACATCGATACTTATTTTTCCGGTCAAAAGAATGATCTCAACGATGCGGAGGCCTTAGCCTTCTTGGGACAACAGAAGCGTTTGAAATTTGTTCGAGCAAAAAATAGGGATGAAATGCAATTACAAACGTTGTTGACTGTCAGGGAACATTACATCGATGAGTACCGTAAAACCTTAACCTCACTGAAGGGGGTGGCGCAATATTGGGGGCTTCGTTTAGCAAAAAGTTTATCCAGCGAAATGCGTTTGATTGCCTTGATTGAGGATGCAGACTTGCCGGAGGATGTGAAGGGTATTTTTAAAGAAATGGTGAAAACGTATAAGGATCTTCAAAAGAAAGCTCGCGAACTAACGAAAAAAATTGAGGCATTCACTCAGGGGGATGAATTTTGTCAGAAAATAAGAAAGATACCGGGCTTTGGCCCCATAAGTAGCGCCGGTCTAAAGGTTGCAATAGGAGATATTGCACGATTTCCTAGTCCTCGGACGTTGCCGGCGTATTTTGATGTAGTACCGAGGAATATCACTACCGGACATAGTCTGAAAATGGGCAAAATTACTAAACGAGGTGATAAGCTGGTTCGTACTTATCTTGTCCAAGCGGCCAGTTCGTTGTTGATGCTCGATGGTAAAGGTAAG
>DVNR01000079.1 GCA_018714205.1 Candidatus Aphodousia faecipullorum | reverse complement strand
GGCATTGCGGATCGGAAACCACGTCCACAATAAAAGCGAAATGACCGCACAGAGAACCCCCAACCAGAAGTGCGTGCCAGTGCTAGTTCCTTGGCTGAGGATATAGTCAAATTCCTTGTAATTTGCCACGCCCATCCCGACAACAATCAGTGTTAGCGGCAATATCAACGACTTCCAGGCCACGCCATGCCCTTCTTTTCTCGAGCGGTGATTAGCGACAATGGCAACCAAAACCGGAATCCAACTCATGAACATGCCGGCAATCGGCGCTCCTGACCATTGAA
Organism: Candidatus Aphodousia faecipullorum; assembly: GCA_018714205.1. Classification (GTDB taxonomy): domain Bacteria; phylum Pseudomonadota; class Gammaproteobacteria; order Burkholderiales; family Burkholderiaceae_F; genus Aphodousia; species Aphodousia faecipullorum. The sequence continues at coordinate 23,581 of DVNR01000079.1, read as the reverse complement.
CGCTGAGCACTAATGAGCAGTAGTAAAGCAAACTGCCAAAGAATGCGAGCCTTAAAGCTAAAAACCAATCGGAGGCCTTGAGCGTTTTTAGCTCACCCCATTGAATGGGCACCAAACATAGGCAGGCAAGACCATAAACGGCAAATCGTGCCGATGCGATCATCACCGGATTGTATTCTGGCAACATCAGGGGAAAGATGTAAATCAAACCCCAAATCGCGCACGCTGCAACACCCAAAAGGAAGCCCGCAAACATTGTCTTCTCAGATTCGGAACAAGAAAATGTCGCTATTGTAGCGAGAAAATCCAAGCGAAAAAAAGAGGCGGCATCTTTTCAAACGCCACCCCTTTCAAAGTCTGCAAAAGATTAATCTATGCTCACTAAACGATAGGCTCGTGAACCGAATCCGATGCGTTCAGCATGTTCAAGAATCAGTTCGCCATTGCGGCTGTCGATACGCTCAATGAGCGAGTGACCGTCCGCAGCTTCATGAACCAAATCGACACAGGCTTGGTCAAGCGCCACAGGATTTAAGCTTGCCAACACACCGATATCCTTCATATCAACCTCAGCGGGATGAGAAACGCAATCACAATCCACTGACATGTTGTTCATCACGGAAATGTAAAGCATCTTCTGCCCACGATCGAAAAAGTCGGAGACGGCCTTTGCGGCTTCGGCCATCGATTCAATGAAGGCATTGTGGTCCGGACCGGTTAATTTCATGTACCGACCGTCTTCAAGCTTTTGCCAACCGTCAGCCTTTTGACAGTGTCCAGCTGTATGAATATTGGCCTTGCCGTCTGAAGAAGCCACGCCGATTGCGATGTTTTTCAACGCGCCTCCGAAGCCCCCCATCGGATGTCCCTTAAAATGCGTCAAAACCATCATGAAATCATAGTTTTGAACATGCGCACCCACAATGTCTTTTTTAAGATGAACACCCCCTTCGACCGGCAAATCGATCGTTGATTCACTATCCATGATATCAACGTCGGCAATTGCACTGAATCCGTGCTGACGGATCAACTCGCGGTGAGCTTCAGTGGTATTTCGAGCCCCGGCGTAAGCGGTATTGCATTCAACAATCGTCGCTTTCACACTTTGAACCAGATCTTTAATCAATGAAGGCTTCAAATAATTATTGTTGCCCGCTTCCCCGGTGCTTAATTTCACAGCCACGCGCCCCGAGGCTTCACGACCTAATGCGTTATATAAGGCAATCAATGCCTGAGGGGTGATGGCTCGTGTGAAATAAACCGCGCTTGCGGTGGCCTCGTCCGTTTTATAACTGCGATGAAATTCAGGCATTTTTCTCTCCTTGAAAAGGCTCTCTAATTTATTTTAGTCCATCTTTTTTCAACAAAAAAAATCCGGCGATAGCGTTCACCGGATTCTTTCAATTATTGCTTTTGATCATCCCCTTCCGAAGGAGTCTGACTTGGCACATCTTTTTCTTTAGACTCAGGAGGAGTTGTTGTCGACTGAGATTGAGAAGGCTCTTCAGGCTTGACCTCATCAGGCTCAATCGGACGATGATCATTATTTTTAGCCGAAGAACCAACCCTCGGCGGTCTCACTTCGCGGCCTTCCATAATGTCGGCGATCTGCTCGGCGTCAATCGTCTCCCATTTCATCAAACACTTCACCATGAGCTCAACTTTGTCACGATGGGTTTCCAAAATATCGCAGGCCCGCTTGTATTGCTCCTCCAAAATACGACGCACTTCAGCGTCAATCTTTTGCATGGTCGCTTCAGAAACGTGGGTGGTGCGAGTCACCGAGCGACCTAAGAACACCTCGCCTTCGTTTTCCGCATAGACCATTACACCCAACGCGTCGCTCATCCCGTAACGGGTGACCATGTCACGAGCCATTTGCGTCGCACGTTCAAAGTCATTGGAAGCACCTGTGGTCTTTTGATTTAAGAAAACCTCCTCGGCCGCACGACCACCGAATAAAATTGCCAAACGACTCATGATATAGACGTTATCGTAATTGAATCGATCTTTTTCCGGCAATTGCATCGTCACGCCCAACGCGCGTCCACGCGGAACAATCGTGACCTTGTGCAGCGGATCGCTCTTGGGCAACATCCAGGCGACCACCGCGTGACCGGACTCATGATAGGCCGTCGTGCGCTTTTCCTCTTCACTCATCACCATGCTGCGACGCTCAGTGCCCATGAGAATCTTGTCTTTGGCTTGCTCAAAGTCAACCATCTCAACCACTTTTGCGTCACGTCTGGCTGCGAAAAGCGCCGCTTCGTTAACAAGATTGGCCAAGTCCGCGCCGCTCATACCCGGCGTGCCACGCGCGATCACCTCCGCATCGACATCACGCCCCACCGGAACCTTGCGCATGTGAACATTAAGAATTTGTTCGCGGCCACGCACATCAGGCAACGGCACCACCACTTGGCGGTCAAAGCGACCCGGACGCAAAAGCGCGGGGTCCAACACATCCGGACGGTTGGTCGCGGCAATCACAATCACATTCGTGCCCGTTTCAAAACCATCCATCTCAACAAGCATTTGGTTTAGGGTTTGTTCCCGTTCGTCATTGCCGCCGCCCAAACCTGCGCCACGTTGACGACCCACGGCATCAATTTCATCAATGAAGATGATGCACGGGGCATTTTTCTTGGCGTTCTCAAACATGTCGCGAACGCGTGCGGCGCCAACGCCGACGAACATTTCCACAAAGTCTGAACCGGAAATAGAGAAAAACGGCACTTTCGCTTCACCGGCGATCGCCTTGGCCAAAAGTGTCTTACCGGTACCCGGCGAGCCGACCAACAAAATGCCACGGGGAATTCGACCGCCCAACCGCTGGAATTTTGACGGATCTCGTAAAAAGTCGACGACTTCCTGAACTTCTTCCTTGGCCTCATCACAACCGGCCACATCCTTAAATGTCACCTTGTTGTTTGTCGTGTCAAGCATACGGGCCTTGCTCTTGCCAAAACTGAAAGCACCGCCTTTGCCGCCCCCTTGCATCTGACGCATGAAGAACACCCACACGCCAATTAAAAGCAACATCGGGAACCAAGAAATCAACACGGTCATCCAAAAGGACGGCTCTTCCTCGGGAGTGCCATAGACCTGGACACCGTCTTTACGTAAATCATCAACCATCCACAGGTCACCGGGGCTGGTGATGACGTAGCGAGAGCCCTCGGTCGGTGTTACAGTGATTTCACGCCCCTTAATGTCAACACGGGCGATTTTGCCGGCCTTAGCATCTTCCATGAACTGCGTGTAGCTCGTGGTAGAGCTCGCCGCTGAGGTACTGGGTTCAAACTGGCGAAACACCGTGAAAAAGACCACAGCGAGAATAATCCAAACACCGATTCGATTTAAAAAATTCTTATTCAATTTTAAGGCTCCTTCGCCTCTTGATTAACTGAGTCGCCGCATGGGCGAACGTATAGCTCGGTAAGCATACCGAGAAAACCGCAACTTAGCTAAATATTGTCATGGTTTTTAACAATATGGGGATTAGCCGGATGATTTTCAACGTTTTTTAATCCCCTTGGCCACCATGTAAACTTCAGCCGAGGTGCTCCGGCTAGCCTGAGGCTTTCGAGTGAGCACCACTTTAAAATGCTTTTTCAGCGTCTCAACATATTGAGAAAAACCACTGCCTTGAAACACTTTCGTGACGAAAACGCCGTCGTTTTTCAGGTGCTCCAAACAAAATTCCAACGCAAGCTCGTTCAAGAGCAGGCATCGGGCCGCGTCCGCAGCGGCAATACCTGATAAATTAGGCGCCATGTCGGAAAGCACTAGATCCACCTGCTCTTCTCCGACGAGCGCGTTCAATTGATCCGCGACGTCTTGCTCACGAAAGTCCCCTTGCAGGAATGTCACTCCGTCAATGGGGTCCATCGGCAAAATATCCATCGCGATGATCTTACCGTTTACTTCCCCGTTTTTATCGGAAAGCTTTTCACGCACCACCTGAGTCCAACTTCCCGGTGCTGCACCCAAATCCACAACCGTCATTCCGGGGCGAATTAATTTTTCTTTCTCATTGAGCTCAATCAGCTTATAAACCGAACGAGCTCGATAGCCGTCGACACGGGAGCGTTTCACGAAAGGGTCGTTAATGTGCCGCTCAATCCAGGCACGGTTGGAACGAAGTTTTTTTGTTGCTACAGGCATGATTTTTCAATACAATTGGTCGTTTTCCAATTTTAGAGATGACTTCAACAATTTACCATGGCAGAAATTTTGCTTGATCGTGACACGCGTCTTCAACTGCGTGCACAGGCCCATGGCCTTGAGCCTGTGGTCCTTTTAGGGGCCAACGGTTTAACAGAGGCCGTTTTCAAAGAAATCGACCGAGCCCTTACCGCCCACGAGCTCATTAAAATTCGCGTTCCCGGCGATGACCGTGATGAGCGCGAAGCAATGTACAATGAAATGGCCGATAAATTGAATGCCGCGCGCATCCAAATGATTGGCAAACTTCTTGTACTGTGGCGACCGAGCCCTGAAAAACGCAAAGCCGACGCCGACCGCGCCCGTCGTCGCCAAGCAGCGGAAAGTCGACGCCCGATGCGAGGAGGCCCAACGGCTCATCGTAAAACCCGCGCCCACACGCCGGGACGCCAAACGAAAAAATCCTTCGGTAATATTTAAAAAATCGGGAGCATCCGCTCCCGATTTTTATCCGAACAGCAGGATTTCAAACATCCTAGATATATTGTACTGACAAAATATCGTACATACGATCGCCACCCGGAGCATGAACAACGGCTTCATCGCCTTCATACTTACCGATCAAAGCGCGGGCAATCGGACTTGAAATGGAAACCAGATTACGCTTGATATCGCCCTCGTCGTCACCGACGATTTGGTAGCTGACAACCTTGCCGGTATCTTGATCTTCAAGCTCAACCGTTGCGCCAAACACAATCCGCCCCCCTGCGTCCAACTCACGGGGATCAATAATTTGCAACGATGAGAGCTTACCTTCGATTTCGGCAATACGTCCTTCAATGTGGCCTTGCAACTCCTTGGCCGCATCGTACTCGGCATTCTCAGACAAGTCTCCTTTTTCACGAGCTTCTTTAATTGCCTGAACAACCGCAGGACGCTCAATGCTTTTCAGGCGCTTTAATTCGGCTTTCAACATTTCAGCGCCACGTACAGTAATAGGAATAGCCATAATCTTCTTTCAATCAGTGCGTAACGAAAAATAGCCTGAGCGATTTAGGGCCTCACTCAGGCATAGTCTCTAATGGCGTTATTCTACCACGAGCGATGGAAGTTCTGACCATTACGCTCGAGTGACAACAACCAAATTTTTCTGAAACGATCTGTTAAATTCACAAAACCAATCAATCATCAAACCAAACGGGCAGTCAGAAAACACGCGCTAGATTTAATAGTTTTGAGGCGCTAAAAGACGCTCCACTTGCTCGATCATGATATGGATGCATTTGATATGCAGCTCCTGCACACGATCGGCCCATCGGCCAGCCGGCGTCACAATGGCGATATCGACCTCCTGAGCGAGCGGACTTAGGGCTTTACCGGTCAATCCCACCACCACCATACCTTTTTGTTTGGCAGCGACAACCGCCTTTAAAACATTTTTTGATGTCCCCGAAGTGGTAATGGCTAAAAGCACGTCGCCCTTTTGCCCGACAGCCGAAACATATCGGGCGAAAACCTCTTCATAACCATAGTCATTGCCGACACAGCTCATATGCGAGGCATCGGCTATCGCGATCGCCGCGAACCCGGGGCGATCCTGACGGAACCGTCCGGTCATCTCCTCCGCGAAATGCATCGAATCACAGAGCGACCCCCCATTACCACAAGAAAGAATTTTGTGACCGCTTTGGATGGCTTGAGCCATGGCGTTTGAGGCGGAATCAATGGCAAGGATCGCCTCTTCATTGGCGATTAACGCCTGCAAAGCGGTTTGAGCTTCAATGAGTGCCTCTTTAATCGTTTGAGTGGCCATAATAAAACTCCTTCCGTGACTAACTTTTTCGAGCAAAAATAGCGCTCGCAATGGTATTGGCGTCTGTATATTCCAACTCGACCCCCGCGGGAATCCCCCTCGCCAGGCGAGAAATTCGAATATCCTTGCGCCGTGAGGAAAGCACCTTTGCAATAAAATGCGCCGTTGCGTCCCCCTGAGGAGTAAACGGCGTTGCAATCAAAACTTCTTTGAGCGATTGGTCGCCTTGAACTCGCTCGATTAGCCGATCCAAATGCAACTCATGCGCGCCGATTCCCTCGACTGGAGAAATTAATCCCATGAGAACAAAATACAGTCCGTCGTAGGCCAGCGTTTCCTCTATGACACGTTGATCGGCGGGGCTTTCCACCACGCAAAGCTTCGTCGCATCACGGCCTTTATCCGAGCAAATTGGGCATAAGTCAGAGTCCGTGAGCGTATTGCACATCAAGCAATGACGAACCGTCTTTACCGCTTTTTCAAGCGCTTGGGCCAAATTCAACGCCTGCGTTCTATCTTCACTTAACAGCTGATAAGCAATGCGTGAGGCTGAACGAGGTCCAAGGCCGGGAAGCCGTTTAAGGGCGTCAATAAGCTCGTCAATGCTTGGACTTGGCGTCATTTAAAAACCCATTCCCGGAGGCAAAGGCATGCCGGCGGTCGCCTTGGCCATCTTTTCTTTCGTGGTGGCTTCGATTTTATCCAAGCAATCCTTCACCGCCATGAAGACCATGTCCTCAACCATATCGACATCTTCTTCTAAAAGACTCGGGTCAATCTTGATGTTCTTGAGCTCATGCTTGCAAGTCATGGTGACTTCCACTAAATTGCCGCTAGCCGCACCGGAAACTTCCAAGTGTTCGAGCTCATGTTGCAAGCGTTTGATATTTTCCTGTACTCGTTGCGCTTGTTTTAAAAGCGCGCCCATGTTTCCTCGCATATTGCTTTCCTTTCTTTATTAAAAAACATCTATTTCAGCCGACGAACGACGGATTTTCGATCCAGTGTGGCATTAAAGCGTCTTGCCAACATGTGCGCAAGCGGCGTTTCTTTTAGACGGGCGACGCTTTGCTTGAGTTCAGCCGGATCGTCAATCGACTCATATTTCGGCGCGTTCTGTTTGGCTATTTTCTCCGCTTCCTGAGCCAAACGACGCTTTTCTTGAAAAATGGTTCGGGATTTCGGTTCTTCAAAAATAAATTCAAAGCGCATACGCTGACCAAACAGGGGGTCGACAATGCGTTGAACCTGAAGCATCGCACGCTCGCTTTCAACCCGACGTTGATAGACCGGATCCAAACGCAGCGTGATAACGTTGTCTTCGATGCTCACACACTCACTTCGTTCCAAAATATCCCGAGCAAAGGTGGCGGGGTATGTATAACGCAGCTTTTCAAACCACATTTTCCCCGTCGGCGTAAATTCCGGCAACTTTTCTTCACCGGAATCATAGTCATACAAATCTTCGATTGGATCAGCCGGGACATCATCGATCACCGTTTTTAGCGCACTCCCTGCTTCGAAATCAGGCTCATGATTCTCTAGCGGGTAGCCAAACCCGGGATCATCAATGGACTCCCCCATGGCATCGAGATAATCATCCTCCGGAGGCACATAGGGCTCATCATCCTCATCCACTTCATCATCTTCCGATTGAGCCGCGGCATCAGCTTTTCTTTCCTCAGTGACCGACTCAACAGCCTCTGCTTCGACTGGCGAGCGAACACTCGGCGTCTCACTATTTTGGGCGGCTTTAGCGAGATTTGCCGCCTCAGACTCCCCCGGCAAATCCTCCCAAGGAGCCGGTTCATCCGCTGTTTTTTTAATCGTTTCAGTTACCGGCACTTCGTCAGGTCGGTCAACCTCTTTGCGTTTTGCAGTCTCTAACGATTGAGCGGTGGTGATAGCAGTTGCCAAGGCGCTTTCCGGTAAATGACGAGCCACGGACGGCTCGCCAGTCTGAGTTTCAGGCTTCACCGGCGAGAATCGAGGCGCACTGAATCCATTTCCGCTTCCTACCGGCTTAAACGCGAGCATGCGCATCAGCGCCATCGTGAAACCTGCGTATTCGTCCGGAGCCAAGCTCATATCAGCCCGGGCATGCAAAGCGATCTGATAATACAGTTGGATTTCCTGGGGTGAAAAAAGTCCGGCCAGTTTGAAAATCGCCTCGCGATCCAAGTCATCAGCAGGAATGCTGGCGGCATCAAATTGAGCCAATGCCACACGCTGCAAAATGCCTGCCATATCGCGAATTGCCTGGGAAAACGATAGGCTCCTTAACGACATGTCGGAAGCGATTTTGATCATTTCGTGAGCGTTGCCCTGCGCCAAGTGTTCAAGAAGCTTCACGAGGACGTCACTATCCATCATGCCGAGCATCTCCCGAACACTCTCGAGGGTAACGGGACCATCGCCGGCAAACGCGATGGCCTGATCCAAAAGGCTCAAGCCGTCACGCATTGACCCTCTGGCGCCTACACCTAAAAGTTTAAGCGCGGCCGGCTCCGCCTCAATATGCTCTTCCTTAAGGATATGAGCCATGTGTTCCGCAACAATCTGCGGCGTCACATTGCGAAGATTAAATTGAAGGCAACGCGAAAGAACCGTTACCGGCACTTTCTGAGGATCCGTTGTCGCAAGGATAAATTTCACATATTCGGGCGGCTCTTCGAGCGTTTTCAACATCGCGTTAAACGCATGGGAAGTCAGCTGATGCACTTCGTCAATCATGTAGACTTTGTAGCGAGCATTGGTTGGCGCGTACATGGCTTGCTCTAGGAGAGCGGTCATCTCCTCAACGGAACGATTGCTCGCCGCGTCCATTTCAATGTAATCGACAAAGCGCCCTTCATCGATTGCGCGACATGCCTCACAAACCCCACAGGGATGATCGGTTACACCGCCTTTGCCATCGGGCCCCACGCAGTTGAGACTTTTTGCCAAAATGCGCGACAGCGTCGTCTTACCGACACCGCGCGTCCCGGTGAAAAGATAAGCATGGTGAAGACGATTCTCCCTGAGAGCATGCGTGAGCGCCTGCACAACGGGTTCCTGCCCGACCACATGTTCAAAATCACGAGGGCGCCATTTGCGCGCCAAGACTTGTGAGGCCATTTTCCTATCCCTATTGCTCGCCAGCAAAATCTGTCAACGCCTGTCCCGTCAGGCGGCATAGCCGCCAATCCGTCATCAGCTTGGCTCCGATTTTCTCATAAAAACCGATGGCAGGAGTGTTCCATTCCAAAACCACCCACTCAAAACGGGCACAGCCTTTTTCTTTCGCGACGCGAGCCAGATAGCGCATTAATTGCTTACCGAACCCACGGCCGCGATACTCAGGCTCCACGAAAATATCTTCCAAGTACAAGCCCTTGCGGGTCATGAACGTCGAAAAATTAAAGAAATACAACGCAAAAGCCACCGGCTTGCCCTCGTGGTACCCGATCACACAATGCGCGACAGCGTCCTCACCAAAAAGCTCACGTTTAACATCCGCTTCAGTTCCAACAACCTCGTGGAGCAACTTCTCGTACTGCGCAAGCTTTCGAATGAATTCCAAAATTAATCCGCAATCCTTTTCTGTTGCGGGCACGATTTCAAAATCTGACATAAACGTATTCTCCACCAATTTGCGCATAGTTTAGCGGATTCATTCAACGGAGAAAATACTGACGGGAAAAGCCACTAAAAAAAGAAAAATCTGCGTTACGCCAATATTGGAAAATTGATGAGCGCGCTAAACAACTTGGGGCACTGCCGGTCTCTAGCCGGCAATGCCCCAAAGTTTCACTCAATCAACTTAATGATTATTGCAGTGTCAAAGCGACGAGACGGTTATGGTCAACGACTTCAAATTGGTTGCCCTTCTTAACCAAACCGCGGATGTCCGTCAAATCGGCAGGCAAACCGTAGGCGGCGGTCACACGTTCGGAAGCGATGTCAATGACGATCAACGTGTTGAAGTTCTTGGAGACGGCGTAAAGCTTACCATCTTCATAGACCATACCGGTCACGTAGAGTTCACCCAAGGTGCGGCCTTCCTTAAGGTTGGCAGCGGGAACGAATTCGCCAGAGAGCATCCAGTCAGCCATCAAAGCCTTTGAGATCACGAAGGTCTTCTTGTTTTTGTTATCCGGCAAGGAAGCGGTAAAAACATAGCGTCCGTCTGTAGCGCTAGAGTGGATGTAGGAGTACTTGGCTCGTTCCGTGTCGATACGGGCACGCCCCAAGCCACCCACGGCTTCGACTTGATTACGACCGGCCGTGAAGTTGGCCCAGCCCTTGACGTCGTCGGCTTCCGGATTCAAGCGGGCACGCAACAAAGACTTGTTCATACCCATGATCACGAAAGCATCTTCCTTATAAGGAGTAATACCAACGATGTCCAAAACGTTTGCGGAGAACCACGGATCGATAGCGGCGCTAACCACAGGCTTTAAGTCTTCGCCCAAGACCCAGAAGTCATACTTGGAAGCAACAAAGTATTGACCGCGAACTTCGCTCACCATGTTAATCGGCTTATCGATGCCGGTGATTTCACGGGTTTGGACAACCTTCATTTGACCGTCCAAAGCAACCGGGGCGTTAGCCGCGTTGTTATCAAACGTGATACCGAGCTTCTTAGCATTCGGAGCATAAGCAAAGTCCGGATCCTTCACATCGCGGCGCCCCAGGAAGTTAATGCCGCCCCACATGCCGTGCCAACTGTCAGAAGACCAAATAACGTACTTCGGGTTAAAGGAGAAGCGAACCGGATCGCCTTGACCCCAATTGGGAGGAACACCGGTGGACCACAAAGCTTGGAAGGTATTAGAAGCAATGATGAAGGCCACAATACCGAATGCGAGCTTATAGAACTTCGTGAGCGGTCTCCAGGGCTTGCCGCGCATTTCAGCCAAGAGAGCGTCAACACGGGGAGCCAAGAAGCAGGCCAAACCGAAGAGCATCACCACGCACCAGAACACGATTTCCGCCCACATTTGGGTATGGATGCCGAAAACGTCTAAACCAAAGCCTTGACCAACATCGCGCATGGCGTGGTTACCCAAGTGACGGAAGCTCGAGTACAAACCGCAGGCGGCCATCACCAGCATCATCGCAAGATACTTGGGCTTAAAGCCGTAGCGAACCATGAAGAGAGCAACAACACCGATGTAGGCCATTTGTTGACGTTGGCCCCAACAGAGCGTGCAGGGGCTATCGCCCATCATGTAACCCAAAATAATGTTAGCGATACCAACCGGGAGCAAAACGATCAAAAGGCCGCCCCAGCAGACGATATCGTAGAAAGTTTTCGCTTGTTTCAAATCCCCGTCAGTAATCGGACGAGTATGGTCATACAAAGACATAGTCAATTATTCCTTTCGTTCGATTAAAGATTGAGGGCGCCTAAAATGGCGGTAGAGACGTGGCCTACATACATGAAGACCACCACAAACCAGCTGCCCACTGTCAACCACCAGGCAAGCTTTTCCTTTTCCGGCTTCATGATGATCAACATCACTGCCGCGAAAAGAAGCAGGAACTCTAGAAATTCCATTATTTTTCCTTTCTGATAATAATTCTCAGCTGCCGTAAAGCAGCCGCCGTATTGTATTCAAAAGCGTTGTAAATAAAAAGAGACTTCGGAACATTTGAACATTTGCAACGTATGTGGAATACAACACGCTATTCGTTTTATCTCGAAAAGATGACTGATCCCTTGTCATTGACCTGCTTCAGACCTGTTTTAAGGATCGCTTCAAAAAGTCCTTCACACTCGACTAGCGCTTCACACACCTCAATAAATTTGCCTCTCACAAACCAACATGGGTAAATAATCGATAGTCGGTCTTGGGCGTAACACCACTTTCTTGCTCTGCAGAAACAACAAAAAACGATCCGATTTTCTGCTTAAACAGGTGTTGAAGCACTACAAGCAAGAAATTTCGAAACCGAACCAAAAGTTGCCGCGGAGTGTTTGTTTGACATTTTCCGGAAGTGCCCTCTGGTTGATGACAAATTTCGGTTGGAGTTGAAACATGAGAAAGAAAAAGAAATGGCGAGCCTTATCCTCGGCACTACATTCACTTCGCTGTGGCTGCTACGTTCCCGTCCTGACCAGGTTCACGACGAATGCATGCGAGGGGACCCGCCAAGGGCGCAGTTTAGCAAATTTGATAAAACATTTCTTTACTCGCTCAGGCGCTATACTGTCACGAAATTTGTTTTTCTAAGAATCTGACTATGCTTGGAACCGTTAAAGTCAAAAAAATCGCGGCGATCCATGATCTTTCCGGCGTCGGCCGTGTTTCCCTCATGGTGGTCATCCCTATTCTTTCAACCATGGGATTTGAAGTGTGTCCGCTACCGACAGCCGTTTTGTCCAATCACACCCAATACCCGACATTTTCGTTTTTGGACCTCACCGATGAAATGGAACGGATTATCGCTGCTTGGAAAACGCTCAATGCGCAATTCGACACAATCTACTCTGGTTACTTAGGATCTCCTCGGCAGGTTCACATCGTCAAAGACTTCATCGATGACTTTAGACAGAAAGACACACTGGTCGTTGTCGACCCCGTGTTAGGCGATAACGGTAAGCTTTATACAAAGATGGATGATGAAATGGTTCGTGAAATGAGAACGCTCGTCGCCAAGGCCGACGTCGTCACCCCCAATCTCACGGAGCTTTTCTATTTGCTCGACAAACCTTACCAAGCCAAATGCACGGACGAGCAGTTAAAGCAATACTTGAAAGAATTGGCCGAGAGCGGGCCGGAAATCGTGATTGTCACCGGCGTTCCCGTCATTGACAATCCCAAAATGACCTCCGTTTACGCCTATAGCCGCTTCAATGATCAATATTGGAAAGTCACTTGCTCCTATTTGCCGGCGCATTATCCTGGAACAGGCGATGCCTACACGAGTGTTGTCACAGGCTCCCTGATGCAAGGAGATAGCCTTCCGATTGCCCTTGACCGAGCCAGCCAGTTTATCCTTCAGGGCATCAGAGCAACGTTTGGCTACCAATATGACAGTCGTGATGGCATTTTGCTTGAAAGGGTGTTGCCCAATCTCAATCTGCCGATGCAAAGCTGTAGCTACGAGCTGATTTAGCCAGCATGCGGCGATTAGAAAAGGCATCCTGACTTGATGCCGGGATGCCTCGTGAATTAAGCGCCTAAAGCGCCGATACCCTAATCGGCAATCTTGCGCAACCTTTCTTTAAGTACTGCCGCAATGGCAAAGCGGTTAACGCACTCGCGCGCAACGACAAGAAAATTCAAATAGAGCTCGCTACCTCTGACGGATAGTCCAGAATTCGGCAATTGACGTAACAAGGCGGCCTGCATTGAGTCAATACGATCAATCGCCTGTTGGGAATGCTCAAGCAATTTTTCAACATCCAATTTTCCGTCTTCGTTCATAGACAGCTGCGTTAGGTAGTTACTTAGGCCAACCAAATCATCGCGCAGTTGTCCTTCGAAAATGCGATGACGGTTCGCAATGTGGTCAGTCGCCAGTTTTGCCAGTGCCTGCAAAGACCGTCCAGCCTCGCGGATATTGGTAAAAATACGATAGTAACAATAGCGGGCATCATAATCTTTAGGAGTTGGCTTAAAACTGGAGTTAGCCATTCGGTAGTACAGTCCTCGGTCCGCGCTCATCTGATCAAATAACTCGGAGCTATCGGTTTTCACATGACGCATTGATGTTTCACTATCGGCTAAAAAATCATTCACCAAGCGGTTAAAAACATCAACCGTCACGTCAAAGCGTTCGTGTACTTTGCTTTCAACCAACGACTTAACTTTGGCCGCGTTATAGCGTGTATCCAAATCCGCACGAAGATCCGGTTGATCGAATTTCGTTTTAAGATTGGAACGAATCAACATGGCGGAAGAGCCGACCGCAAGGATAGCAGCCGCTATCGGACCACCCCAAAGCGTAATTGAACACACAACAGCGGCCAGAGTCGAAGCGCAAAACGCCGTGATAAACCATCCGGAAATCACCGTGAGCACACCGGATATGCGATAAACTGCCGTTTCTCGATCCCAAGCCCCATCTGCGAAGCTCGATCCCATCGCCACCATAAAAGTGACATAAGTCGTTGATAGCGGCAACTTCAAACTGGTTGCCGAAGCAATCAAAATAGCACTCACAACCAAATTAATGGAAGCACGCACATAATCAAAAGGAAGCGGCGTTTCACCCTGATGCATTTTTCTTGGTTCAAAACGACGATCAATTCCTTTTTGCACCGACATCGGGATAATTTGGTTTATCACACGTCCCAACCCCATGCTGGCACGAACAATCATTCGACCCGGCAGAGAACTCCCGAATTGTTCCTGTTCGCCTGAATTGCTTGAAGACAAGTTAATTGAGGTTTGAATCACAATCTGGGCTTTCTTAGAAAACCACAATGTCAACACCATCACCAAACCGGCGAAAAGCAGAAATCCGGTTGCGGCCACCGTGGGTTTGAGCAACCCCTCCATAGTGAATAATTCAGGAGCAATCGCCGCGGCGGACCATTCCTTATAGGAGTCCCATGCAGCGAGCGGCACGCCCACAAAGTTCACCAAGTCATTGCCGGCAAAGGCAAAAGCCAAAGAAAAAGTACCAGCAAGAATGACAACTTTAAATATATTGACATTCATCGCCACAATCAGAACCTGGAATACAACCGAAAGAGCAAAGAATAAACTGGTCACAATTGGCCAGGTATTTTCATCCATAAATTGGATCCATTCGGGTTGCATGAAGCTTGCGCCTTTTGCGCCTTTCATCACCAGAAAGTAGAAAATTGCCGTTAAACAAAATCCTGCGTAAACACCGCCCACTCGGCGATAAACCTTTTCAAAATTAAAGGTAAAAATCAAACGAGCGATGTACTGCACCACGGTGCCGGAAACAAATGCGACCACCACGGAAATCAAAATTCCAGAAACAATCGTCAACGAGCGGGAACTATTGATGTATTGGGCGACATCGGCAAGCGAAGCGCCGTCAAGCACCAATGTATAGGCCGCCGCGGCTAAAGCGCTACCTAACAATTCAAAAACGATGGACACCGTTGTTGAAGTCGGCAACCCCAAGGAGTTGAACGCGTCAAGCAAAATGATGTCTGTCACCATCACCGCAAAGAAAATCACCATGATTTCCGAAAAAGTGAACATTTGCGGATTAAAAACCCCTGAGCGGGCGATTTCCATCATCCCCGATGAAAAAGTCGCCCCTAACATGACCCCGAGGCTAGCGACAATCATCACCGTCTTAAATGATGCAATGCGGCAACCCAACGCAGAATTTAAAAAATTGACAGCGTCGTTGCTGACGCCGACAAAAATGTCGAAAACGGCAACGATCGCTAAAAAAACAAGCAAGAAGAGAAAGTAATATTCCATGATATTGCAAATCCAAACTGGGGAAAATTCCCCATGCGTGAGTTTGCTATGGCTTTGTGAAAGAACCGTTCACCCAAAATGACGGCTTAATGACATTCTTGTTGAAAATAATGAATTCATCCCCATCTATAAAGCAACGGCAAACCACAAACATCCTTAAAGCGTGTTAAAGTTTGCGCAAACCTTTTTCTGACCGGTCCGGGAAGCTTGTCTTTCAAGACCATTTAATCAAAGGAAAGACTATGAGCGAAATTGTTCATCTCAATGACAGCAACTACGAAACCGAAGTTGCCCAAGGTGTTGTTGTTGTCGACTTCTGGGCTCCGTGGTGCGGTCCTTGCCGTGCGTTTGCACCGCATTTGGAAGCCGCTGCTCAAGCCTATGACGGCAAGTTGCGCATCGCCAAATACAATGTCGACGAGGCTAACGAATACGCCGCCCGACTCGGCATCCGTTCCATTCCGACCTTGGTTGTTTATAAAGACGGTGAAGTTGTTGCTCAACAAACCGGCGCAATGGGCTCAAGCCAATTGCAGGCATTTTTGAATCAATTCATTTAAAATAGCCCCCGAGTTGATTTCGGGCACCTCCTTAAATCGGTGCCCGAAAGCCAAACCCAAAATAAAAAATCTAGTTTTACGATCAGATCTGCAGCCTTAGTCTTCAGGGCGAGGCTCGGCCTTTTCAAATCACTACACTTCTTTAGAATAGATTCAAATGCATCTTTCTGAACTCAAATCGTTGCATGTCTCCAAGCTTCTCGACTGGGCATTGGACCTCGGCATTGAAAATGCCAACCGGATGCGCAAACAAGAGCTAATGTTTGCCATTTTGAAAAAACGCGCCAAGGAAGGCGAGCAAATTTTCGGCGACGGGACCCTTGAAGTTTTACCAGACGGGTTCGGTTTCTTACGTAGTCCTGAAACGAGCTACCTCGCAAGCACCGACGACATTTATATTTCTCCGTCTCAAATCCGTCGTTTTAATCTGCACACGGGCGACTCCATTGAAGGCGAAGTTCGCACGCCAAAAGAAGGTGAACGCTATTTCGCTTTGGTCAAAGTTGAAAAAGTCAACGGCCTGCCACCCGAAAACCTCAAACATCGCATCCTATTTGAAAACCTCACGCCTTTATTCCCGAACGAGCACTTGGTACTTGAACGCGATATCCGCGGCGATGAAAATCTCACGGGACGCGTGATTGACATGATCGCACCAATCGGCAAGGGGCAGCGCGCTTTGATTGTCGCTTCGCCAAAGAGCGGTAAAACGGTCTTGATGCAGCACATCGCTCATGCAATTACTGCGAATCACCCCGATTGCGTGCTGTTCGTGCTCCTCATCGACGAACGTCCGGAAGAAGTGACCGAAATGCAACGCACCGTCAAGGGCGAAGTGGTGGCTTCGACCTTCGATGAACCGGCATCACGCCACGTGCAAGTCACGGAAATGGTGATTGAAAAGGCTAAGCGTTTAGCTGAAAGCAAAAAAGATGTGGTGATTTTGCTTGACTCCATCACCCGCTTGGCTCGAGCTTACAATAACGTCATGCCGACATCCGGCCGCGTCCTCTCGGGTGGCGTTGACGCCAACGCCCTTCACCGCCCGAAACGCGTTTTCGGCGCTGCCCGCAACCTTGAAGAGGGCGGGTCGCTCACGATCATTGCAACGGCTCTTGTTGACACCGGCAGCCGCATGGACGATGTGATTTATGAAGAATTCAAGGGCACGGGCAACATGGAAGTGCACCTTGAGCGTCGTTTGGCTGAAAAACGCATTTACCCGGCGATCAATGTTTTGCGTTCTGGTACTCGCCGTGAAGAATTGCTTTTGAAACCGGATGTTCTCCAAAAGGTTTGGATCTTGCGCAAGCTCTTATCCGACATGGACGAAGTCGAAGCCATGGAATTCTTGCTTGAACGACTCAAGACAACGAAGACCAATCAGGACTTCTTTGACTTGATGCGTCGGGGTGGTTAATTTCCACTGTCTGCACTCGGAGGCGGTTTCTTATTGGAAACCGCCTTTTTTCATTCAAACCGACTCGCTTAAATCCAGCCTTTTTGACGGAAGGATTTTAAAACCGTGACAAAGGCCCGCATCTCATCGGGAGTGCCCAGCGTTAAACGATTGAAGTTTTCGATTGGTGGAAAAGCCCGTCCGACAAAAACATGCGCGGCGGCCATCCGATCTTTATACATTTGATGCTCGCCCTTGATCTCATGGAAAATAAAATTAGCCTGAGAGGGTAAATAACGAAGCCCCAATTCGTCCAAGGCATCGGTCACGATCTTTCGCGAAAGATTGGTACTTTGAAGACTCTTTTCGACAAAAACCGCGTCGTTCAAAGAAGCCAAAGCGGCTGCGGCACCGGCTGCGTTGGTGTTATCGATGGACATAAAGCCGTTAATTAACGTTGCCAAATCCGGATGGGCTAAACCGTACCCCACACGAAGTCCTGCCAAAGCATACAGTTTTGAAAAGGTCCGTGTCACGACAATGCGTTTATTGCCACCTTTGACAATGGTGTCCGCGCTCTTAAACGCCGGGTCGGTCACAAATTCCGCATAGGCTTCGTCAACAATAAAATACGTGTCCTTTGACGCACTTTGATACCAATCCTCTAAAAGAACCGATGGCGTAATCGTTGCCGTCGGATTATTCGGATTGCAAAGGTAAACAATCGAAATACCGGGAAAATCACGAACCTTTTGCCGCATCCGATCCAAATCGAGGGTGTAGTTGGGCGCTTTGAGCGCGACTTTAACGACCGGAATTGACTGGGCGCCGGCATAGATTTCCGCATAATTAAATGTCGGATCCGGCACAACGAGTTGCACTGGCTTTTTCTGATCGGCCGCATAGTGGGCAATCGCCTGAACAGCCCCTTGGATAACCTCAGACGAGCCGTTACCAATGATGATATGATCCTGAGTCATTGACCATTTTGTGGCCAGAGCATCAACAAGCGAGCCGCGAAGCGCATCGGGATAGCGAAAGGCTGTGCCTAAGCACGCTTGAACAGCCTCTTTGGCACTTGGAGCCATGCCAATGGCATTTTCATTAAAGTTCAGCAGCAGCGGTGTTTTTTCACTGGGCACAAAAACCTCACTAGCGTAAGCCGGCGATGATATCAGATCACTGAATGCGACAGCTCCCAACACAGCCCCGGAAACTTTGAATAACCCACGACGATTGAGATTCATTGATAAACCTCTTAGGAAAAGTAACGAGATTGAAGTTGCCTTTATTGTAAAAGACAGTTTTTGCCGACAAATCAGGCGAAATACCTAGCAAAATCAAGACATTATTTGTCGACCATTTCTTTCAATCGCCAATCGCGATCAAACCCGCAAATCGTGGTAGAGACTTGAAATTATTGCGAATTTATCGGATAATTTCCGCCTCTTGTCGGAACGTGGAGCAACATGCCCGTCGTAAGACCTCAGCCAATGGGCGGGCCGATGCGCAAGGTTCTCAGGGCGGCCGATGTATTTTTAGGAACATTACAAATGAAACAAGGTATTCATCCCGAATATCGCGAAGTGGCCTTCTGCGATTTGTCCATCAACAAGACCTTCATCATCAAGAGCACTGCTCAAACGAAGGAAACGGTTGAAATCGACGGCGTGACCTATCCGCTCGTGAAGTTGGATACGTCTTCTGAAAGCCACCCCTTCTACACGGGCGCTCAAACCCGTATCGTTGAAGCTGGTCGTGTGGAAAAATTCCGCGCCAAGTACGCCAACGTTGCCAAGAAGGCCGCCAAGTAATCGTTCTGAGAACACGATTACTTCTCAAGGAGGCAGTCCCCGCGTTCGGACTGCCTCTTTTTCGTTAAAATAGCTAAGTTATCCAGTCATTGTATAAACATGTTTGAAGAACGTCCGTCTCCGATCATCGCTTCTGCAGCTTCTGCGCGAAAGCTCCCTCGCCTGGCCCTTCTGGCACTTTTGATTCTCTTTATCATCCCGGGATTACTCTCGCGAGATTTTTGGAGCTCTCACGAAATTTCAATTTTCGCGGTTGCCCTCACGATGATCAACGGAAGTGGCGTCGACTGGATGCTTCCGAACATTGATGGCGTCGCCTACTACACGAGCGGGCCGCTCACGGCTTGGGTGGCGGCGATTTTTGCGAAGCTTTTCGGCTGGCTCTTCGGCATCGATTCGGCTGCCCGATTAAGCGTTCTCGCTTGGTTTGCCATGGGAACTGCCTCAGTCTGGTATGGCACATGGTATTTAGCCCGCCGCGATGAGGCTCAACCAGTTGCCCTCGCTTTCGGTGGACAGGCCGATCCCAGAGATTATGGTCGCGTCGTCGCTGATGCGGCTCTGTTACTTTTTATCGCTACCTTCGGTTTATTCGTCCCCATTCGTGAAATGGTCGCCGATGCAGCGCTTTTAGCGGTCACGGCCGGCTTTTTCTTTTCACTGGCTTGGACCTTTACCCGCCCGCTTGGGGGGCCCCTATTAACTGGCGTGATGGTCTCGACGGCCATCTTGGTCTCGGACTTATTTTCCGGCTGCGTCCTTTTGCTCATCGCGCTGATTATTCATGCGCGTTTTCACGCCTATGAAACCCCGTTTATCATGCGTGCGACTTCTATCGTGGTGTCAGCCGCCGCGCTCTTTTTCATCTGGCCGGTCCTGGCTGTTGGCATCGCCATTGAAACAGTGGATGCGTGGTTTGCCGCATGGTGGAATGCGCAATTGGCTCTTTTTAGCGGCATTTCCCTGAGCGCAATCAATAATGCCGTAAAAAACTGCCTTTGGTTCCTTTGGCCTTTATGGCCTTTCGTGCTCTTTAGCCTTTACGCGTTTCGCAAGCAATTAGATCGAACTCATATCAAGCTTCCGCTTTGGATTTCAGCCGGGCTCGCTTTTTTCGGCCTTACCGGAAACATCTCAGGCGATCACTATCTCATGATATTGACTCCGACTTTGTCGGTGCTTGCTGCTTTCGGTCTTTTATCGAGCCACCGCTCGCGCGCCAGCATGCTTGACTGGTTCTCTGCCACGGTCTTTACCCTTGCTTTGGCGACACTTTGGGCATACTACATCGCATGGAATCTCGGCTGGCCGCCGAAGATGGCAAAATCCGTCATCAATCTTGCCCCCGGAATCGAGCCCACAGTGCACGGGCTACTGTTCGTGCTTTGTTTTGTCACACTTTTAGCGTGGCTCACACTGGTTCTTTGGCGCATGAACCGCAAACAAGTGGTGGCCTGGAAGGGCCCTTGGCTTGCGGCCGCCGGAGTAACTGCCTTGAGCCTGACCTGTGTCTACCTATTCGGACCCGCCATTGACAACGCTAGAAGCTATGCACCAATCGCGCAAGCTGCAAGCCTCGCTTACGAAAGTGAAAGTCGTGAAGGCGATTGTCTGAGCACCCATACGCTAGACCCAGCTAAACGCGTGCTTTTCAACTTCTATGGTCTTTCACTGAGCTCAAATGCTCAATGCCGTTTTAACTTAGAGCGTGTGCAAAATAACCAAGACGAGATGATCGCCTACCACTTTGAGATTTTAGGTCTGTACAATCGCCCCCGTGATCGCGAGACGTTCGCTTTGTTAAAGAATAATTAATCAATATCAGTATGACTCACCCGATTCCACAGCGGCTGACGCCGCCCGATATTTCGCCTCGAGCCATCGCTAAATTGGCTGGGCCGATCTTTGTTGCCAACATTGCCATCGTGGGTGGCGGCACCATCGACACAATGATGGCCGGTCACTTAGGCGCCGATCACCTGGCGGCAATTGCCTTGGGTCTTGCCTCCATGATCATGGTGTTCATGGGCTTGGTCGGCATTTTGCAGGGCATGAGTCCGCTCGCCGGCCACCATTTCGGAGCCAAGCGATATGAACAAATCGGCTTTGAATTGTCCCAATGTCTTTGGCTGGCGCTCGCGCTTTGTTTTGTCGGCATGCCGCTTTTGGGATGCACCGAGATTTGGACAAACCTTGCCCAAGCGCAAGGCCCCGTTAAAGAAATGGCGGCCACTTACCTTTTAGTCAGCATGTGCGGATTGCCGGCTGCGCTCGGGGGCAGAGCCTTCGTGTCATTGAACGCGGCTGTTTCACGTCCTAAAGTCACCATGTACGTGTCGCTGGCCATGGTTGCTCTCAAAGCGCCTTTGAACGCTGTTTTCATGTACGGTTGGCTGGGCTTTGACGCCATGGGAGGAGCCGGAGCCGCGGTGTCGTCCACCATTTTGTCTTGGCTTTCATTTTTTGCCTACATTCTCGTTTGGAAGCGTGACGCGTTCTACGATCGTATGCGCTGTTCAAGATTTTACTGGCCCCAACCGAAAGCCATGTGGGCTCAGTTAAAGATTGGCATCCCCATCGGATTATCCACCTTTTTTGAAGTCAGCTCCTTCACGCTCATGGCGATTTTTATTTCCCGATTTGGCGCTGTCACGGTTTCTGCTCACCAGATTGTGGCCAATGTCACAAGCATGTGCTACATGATCCCGCTTTCTTTGGGCATTGCCTGCACAGTTTTGGTTTCTCAATGTTTGGGCGCCGGTTGGGCCAGTGTGGCGGAAAAGGCCACACGACGTTGCCTATCGATTGCGTTTGGAATCGCTTTGTGCATTGCTGTGTTTCTCTTTTTCGGCCGCAGTTTCATTCTCCCGCTTTACACATCGGATGCGACAGTGATCAAGATCGCCTCTTCTTTGATTCTGTTTGGCGTTCTCTATCACGCCTTTGACGCCATGCAGTGTGTCAGCGCTTTTGCCCTGCGCGGCTATCGGGTGACATTCTGGCCGATGGTCATTTACGGAGTCATGCTCTGGTGCGTTGGACTTTTCGGCGGCTACTACATGGGCTTTTACGGTGAACCGTTCATGCCTGCGCAAGGCGCATACGGTTTCTGGGGAATGACGGCTTTAGGCTTATTCTGCGCAGGGACTTCGCTTGCAGCCATGGCGCTTTACGTTTCAAGGGTTAGATCGCGAGAGGATGAGCATATTTCCGCTGCCAAAATTTAACCCTCATTAACCAACTGTAACGACTTAGCCCTCCGAGTTGCGTATACTGATTGCAGAGTATGCGCATCGGAGGGTTTTCATGAGTGCACAACAAAACCTTATCGCCGGCGTTTGTTTGGCCGTCGGCATTGCCTCTGTCGGTTTATCTCTGAAGGCCGGAATCGATCATTTCGTTGACCGTGACCGCGTGGTCACTGTCAAAGGTCTTGCTGAACGCAGTGTTCCCGCAGACTATGTCATTTGGCCTGTCACGTTCCGGATCACAGATAACGACCTTTCTCGCCTATACGAAACCGCGAAGTCACAAACAGAGGCGATTCGCTCGTTTCTGATTCAACAAGGCATTAACGAAAACGATATCTCGTTGAGCACGCCCCAAGTGACCGACCTGCTCTCAGATTACTATGGCAACACCCCGCCCCCGGAACGCTATCGGTTGGAAATGGCCGTGTCGGTGGCAACAAGTGATGTCGATAAGGTGCTTAGCGCTATGAGTAACCAAGCGGAACTCATCCAACAGGGGATTTTGTTTCAACAAAGCTATCGCACCCAGTTTTCCTTTAACGGGTTAAA
Organism: Candidatus Aphodousia faecipullorum; assembly: GCA_018714205.1. GTDB lineage: Bacteria > Pseudomonadota > Gammaproteobacteria > Burkholderiales > Burkholderiaceae_F > Aphodousia > Aphodousia faecipullorum. The sequence continues at coordinate 627 of DVNR01000079.1, read as the reverse complement.
TGAGATCAAGCCCGCGATGATCGAAGAGGCGACCAAAAACGCTCGAGCAGCTGCCCAAAAATTTGCTGAAGACAGTGGAAGCAAGTTAGGACAGATCCGTCGAGCTTCACAGGGTCAGTTCACGATCTCCGATCGAGACAGCAACACCCCTTCCATTAAACGGGTGCGTATTGTCACAACGGTTGAGTACTATCTCAAAGATTAATCAACCACTGAAGCGAAATCGGCTCTTCGGACTAGGTAAGAAGAGCCGTTTTCTTTTTTGGCAAACACTCAGAGGTCTGATAGTGATAAAGCGTTAAGCTTAAGTCTAAATTGGCTAATTTGGGATTGTAAATTCGTTTGTATAAATTCCATTTAGAGACATTTGGTGATTCTGTCACCAAACTCAATACTAAAACGGTTTAAAGCCAGTCGCCAATTCCTAATTGGCATGGTCCATTTTTTGGAAGCGGCGTCAATGGCTAAATAAACCACCTTTAAAGCGGCCTCATCGTTTGGGAACATCTTATGCCGAGTGGTCGCTTTTCTAATAACTCTATTGACCGACTCAATGGCATTGGTTGTATAGATCACCCGACGGATATCCTCTGGGTAGTTAAACATCGTGATGAGATGATCCCAATG
>DVNR01000078.1 GCA_018714205.1 Candidatus Aphodousia faecipullorum | reverse complement strand
ATCGGTTGCCTGAGTGTCGGATGAAACCAAAGGCGACGTACCGACATCTTGTTTTTCGACATTCTGGGAGGACTTTTCAAGAGGCTCTTCTGCCTTTTGTGCTGACGCGCCGGATTGGGTGGCAACACGAGGTTTGCGGTTTTGCCGTTTTCTAGGAGTCCTTTCTTTGGATTGCGGCTTTTTACCGGCTTTCTCTTCGGGCGATCGAGCGTCAGTCAATAGAAGCACTTGTTCCGGAACGGTTTCCGTGTTTCGAGCAAAGTAAAAAATCGCTGCCGCGGCGGCCGCCAAAAGCAAAATCCAAGCCGAATCAACCGGAAGCACATAGCCGATACAGAACGCAATGAGTCCCGCCCACAACACCCACTGCCAAGGAACCCGGTTTTTATCTTTATTTTTGCGGTCGTGGTAGGCTTCGAGACCGAAAATATCACCGATCAAGTAGGAATACTTTCCAAATAGACCTGAAGATGAAGTTGAATGTGTTTTTTTCATGATGGCGCGAAAAAATATCAAAAACATAATCAATATAACACGGTGCCGCTCAACAAAGTAAGAAATTTGAGGGGAAATGCCGATTCAAGGATCGTTAGACATGGTGAACCCGTCTTATAATCCTTCAATCTTTATTGGGTGCCTTTATGTCTTCAGGTTTTCTTGCTCTACATTTATCCATCCTACTGGCCGGCTTTACGGGCGTCCTCGGGCGTTTGATCACGCTCAATGAAGGTCTTCTGGTTTGGTACCGCGTCATGATGGCGAGCGGATTTTTCTTGCTCTATCTCTTTATAACGCATGGGAAGATTCGCATCAGTGTTCGAGACGCATTGAGAATCGCTTGGGTTGGTTTGCTTTTAAGCCTTCATTGGCTTTGTTTTTACGGAGCCATTAAATATTCCAATGTGTCCATTGGTGTTGTCTGTTTCGCTTCCATCAGCTTTTTTACAGCCATTTTGGATCCGTTGATGAGTAAGCGCAGCTTCTCACTTCGTGAAATTGCCTTCAGTTTGTTAACGATTTTCGGCATTTGGTTGATATTTCACTTTGACACCAAGCACCAGGTCGGCATCGTTCTCGGAGTGCTTGGCGCTTTGTTGGGTTCGGTCATGACCATAGAAAATAGGCGGGTTGGAGCGGATTATCCTCTGATGACGTTTCTGTTTTACGAGATCCTGTCGAGCTTTGTCATCATGAGTGTCATCTTGCCGGTTTATCTACACTTTTTCCCGGTTGTGAGCATTGTTCCCAGTGTTTCGGATACCGTGTATTTGCTGCTTTTGTCCTCGTTTTGCACGGTAGGTATGTTCTCTTTGCAACTGGAGGCATTGAAAAAACTTTCAACATTTACCGTTAATTTAAGTTTTAATCTCGAACCGGTCTATAGCATTGTGATTGCCATGGTGCTCTTTCATGAGGCAAAGGAAATTAATTTCTCGTTCTATCTAGGCCTGTCACTGATCATTGTATCGGTGCTCTTACAGACTTACTTTCATTGGAAAAACTATCAAAGGCTTCCGAGGAAAGCATAGGCGCGCTCTTTCCTGTTGAAAGCAAAGCGGCGAGATTTCGCCGCTTTGACTTATCGTTTGTTTTGATTTTGATTTCTTTGCGCCTGGCGCTTTGCAAGCACTTCCAACTGTTTCTTGTGGTATGCGACCTGATCTCTCTTCGGTGTGCTGTGCGTCACGAGATAAACGCCGGAGAAAATAAGCACGACTGCTACCGCTTTGACCCAGCCGAAAGCGTCCAAGCCGATGGCAATAGAGACACAGCAGCTAATCACCGGCTGCACATAGTTATACATGGCAGCGACGGTTGGGGGCAGATTTTTTTGCCCAATCACAATAAGCAAGAAAGATAAAAATGTGGCGCAAGCGACAATATAGGCGATGGAGAGAATTTCACTGTGCGACAAAGCTGACCATTCGGTTGCCACAAGACTATTCAATGAGACCGGCAGCAAGCATAGCGCGGAGAAAGTGAACATCCACTTCATCGTGGTGAAAAGACTGTAGCGGGCCACAAGATCACGGAATCGAACAATGTAAAACGCAAAGCTCAATTGCGCGCATACCACCAACGCGTCACCCAAGATGCTGCTGTGAATATTTGGATCGGCCGATGTTGTTGATTGGTTGCTCAAGATCAGAAGCAGGGCGCCGCCCGCGCCAGCGGCGATGCCGATCACCTTCTTCACAGTAACCGGATCTTTGAGCAAGATAGCCGACAACAACATTGCCCAAAGCGGCATGCTTGTTGTCAAAATGGAGGCCTCTCCCGGAGCGGTAAGTCCCACACCGAAAATAAACGACCCTTGATTGAGGGTGATGGCAAAAAGCGAAGCGAAGAAAAAGCGCAATAAATCCTTGGCTGGCACTTTTTCTCGAGGCTGTAAAAGTGAAAACAACCAGAAAAGAATTGCCGCGCCAAAAACGCGCAGATTGGTTAGAACCAAGGGGCCGATAAGACCGCCGACCATAACGATTTTTGCGATCGGGGCCATCAGCCCCCAGACAACATTGGCGGTTAAAGCAGCCAAATGCCCTTTCAAAGCGGAACTCATAAAATACCTTTCACGTCAGGAGGGGAATTATAGGAGGTTTCGGTTTAGCTTCGATAACAAAAAATACCTACCGGCTATCGATTTTTGAGCGAATGCGATTGTCTGAATGAGGTCATACCGATTTGAATGGCCTTGGTCCCAATGAGAAAAACGGGGAATTTTTCAATGCCATTGGATCCATTGTTAGGTCCAAAAATTTTTACACTATTAGTCAGGAAGCACTTGTATAAAAAGGAAATAGAACCGGTATTAGAAAGTAAGATTTTGAAAAATAAAGGAATACATTGACGGTGGGTAACAAAAAAGGAACCTGAAAATAGATTCCTTATAGTGTTTTTGGCGGGGGTACTTGGAATCGAACCAAGATATCTCGGTTCAGAGCCGAGCGCACTGACCATTGTGCTATACCCCTACCTGCACCCGACAACGCTCTGAACATGCTGTCGGAGAGACTCTCTGAAGAGCAGATCAGCATTCTAGCACTGACGAGTCATTTTTTGCCATTCTGATTTTTAAAAAATATTTAAAAAGCTCGGAGCTGGGACCAGATCCGAGCTTTAACGGAAAAAAGGTTTGAATTTAGCGAGCGCGTTTTTTCAAGAGTCCTTCGGAAATGTCAGCAAGGCCAATCATGGCGGCTGTTGTCAAGAAGGCAACTTGAGGACCTTGATAGGTGTCTTCACGAATCCAAACTTCCTCGAGCGAGTGCATTTTGTAGTTATAGCCACCGGCTCCAACGCAGATGCATGGAATTCCCATGCTCAGCGGCACATTGACGTCGCCGGAACCGGAACCGTACAAATGCAGAGGCAAGCCTAATGCGACGAGACTGGCGCGTGCCGCTTGACAAGAGGGACTATCGTCGGTTTGTTGACCGGCCGGGCGATCGCCGATCGGCGTGATGGTCACTTTGACTTTGTTGGCCTCATCGGTCACGCCCCAATGAGCGTTTTCTTCCTCTGCGGCTTTTTCAAAACAAGGGAGCACTCTGTCGCGAAGCGCTTGCAACGCTTTATTGTCGGTGCTGCGCATGTCTATGTCCATTGAGGCATGGGCGGCGATGGCGTTAACTGTTGTGCCACCGGAGACAACGCCAACCGTATAAGTGGTTTTCGGATCTTTTGAAACCTCAAGGTTGCAAAGCGTCTCACCCGTGCGCAACATGGCATGAATAGCCGACGGCAATCCAAAACCCAGGTAGCTGTGTCCACCGGGGCCGTCGAAACTAATGCGATAGCGAAGACTGCCGGTTGCCGTTGGCACGCACTCGTGCGGATCGGACCAATCAAGATCAAGCACACCGTCGATATCGACATTAGGGTCGCGGAAAATATTTTTAACGCCACGCAGGTCGCCTTCGCCTTCTTCGCCGACTGTTGCAACAAAAATCAAATCACCGACGGTTTGCACGTTGCATTCGTTAAACATGCGAAGCACCTGCAACATACCGGCAAGCCCGCGCGAATTGTCACCGATGGAAGGGGCGTAATAGCGATTGCCTTCTTGACGCACGGTAAAATCGGTGTCTTTGGAAAAGACCGTGTCCAAGTGAGCACAGATCATCAGTTTGGTGCGCGGCTCCGGACCAACGCCGGGGCGAACCGCAATGACATTGCCAACTTCATCAACTTGAATATTCTTGAGCCCGTAGCGGGTGAAGCGCTCAACAATGTCTTTGCCGCGCAATTCTTCTCCAAACGGAGAGGAAGGAATTTGAGTGATTTCAACTTGCTCGTCCACACATTGATCGTCTTGGTCGACGGCAAGCTTCAGGGCTTGTTGAACCAAATTGCTTTCCATTAAAGTCGCCATAACGGCCTTGGTGGCCGGTAAAAGCGGTGGAAGCGTCGGTTCAAGGTTTTTTCGTTCAGCCATTTTGAATTTCCTGCAATTAATTGAAAAAATCGGACCCCGACAAATATCGAGGTCCGAGATTTCATCTGTCAGGCATTTGCCAGAACTTGATGTTTAGTGAGCACGCTTCGGGAGGATGCCCTTCGTTACGCCGTCAAGACCGGCAAGAGCGCAAACCATCAGGAAGGCTAATTGCGGACCTTGATAAGCGTCCACGCGTTCCCACACTTCTTCGAGCGTGTGCATCTTGTAGTTGCGACCGCCGGCACCGATGCAAAGGCTCGGGATACCCATGCTCAAGGAGACGTTGTGGTCGCCTGAGGTTGAGGCATACATGTTAAGCGGCAAGCCCAAAGCCAAAAGACCGGCGCGAACCGCTTGGCAAACAGGGCTTTCAGGGGCTTGTTGACCAGCGGGACGTTCACCGATCGGGGTGATCGTGACTTTCACTTTGTTGGCTTCATCGGTCACGCCCCAGTGAGCGTTTTCGTCTTCGGCGGCCTTTTCAAAGCACGGCAAAATCTTGTCGCGCAATGCGCAAAGCGAGCTGTTTTCCGTGCTGCGCATGTCGATGTCCATTGAGGCGTGAGCGGCGATCGCGTTGACCGTCGTGCCGCCCTTGATGACACCGACCGTGTAGGTGGTCTTCGGGTCCTTGGGGACTTCAAGATTGCAAAGCGTTTCGCCAGTGCGGAACATGGCATGAATGGCAGAAGGCAAGCCAAAGCCCAAGTAGCTGTGTCCGCCGGGGCCGTCAAAGCTCACGCGATAGCGGAAGCTGCCCGTTGCGCCGACAACGCATTCACGGGGATCGGACCAGTCCAACGAGATGAAGCCGTCGATATCGACATTCGGGTCGCGGAAGAGGTTTTTAACGCCGCGCAAGTCGCCTTCGCCTTCTTCACCAACCGTGGCCACGAAGATCACGTCGCCAATCGTTTGAACGTTGAGTTCATTGAACATGCGCAACACTTGCAATAAACCGGCCAAGCCGCGGGAGTCATCGCCGATAGAAGGGGCGTAGTAACTATTGCCTTCTTGGCGGACCTTGAAGTTGGAGTCTTTGGCGAAAACCGTATCCAAGTGGGCGGAAATTACCAATTTGGTGCGGGGTTCGGGACCGACGCCCGGACGAACGGCGATCACGTTGCCGACTTCATCAACATGAATGTCTTTGAGGCCATAGCGGGCGAAGCGTTCCACAAAGTCCTTGCCACGGAGATCTTCACCGAAAGGTGAAGAGGGGATTTCCGTGATTTCGACTTGTTCGTCCACGCATTGTTGGTCTTGATCGACAGCCAATTGAAGTGCCTTTTTGACCAATTCGCAGGCCATTAAGGTGTCCATCACTTGAGTGGTTTCCGGCAAAAGCGGCGGAAGTGTCGGTTCAAGATTTTTCTTTTCAGTCATTTCCATTCCCTTCTTAAAAGGAGTTAGTCGAACAGCATTCGATTCTAATCGAATCCCGATCATTTAGAATGTTCCATTGTGTGCCTTTTTTGGTTTTTGTCAGACTTTTTACGAGGTTTTGCATATGCTTAATTTTAATTATTGCAATCCGACCCGAATCATTTTCGGTCGAGATGAGCACCGACGCATCGGCTCGCAGTTGAAAGCGGCGGGGTTTGAAAGAGCTTTGATTGTTTATGGCGGTGGCAGCGCGCTTAAAAACGGAACCATTGCCGCGGTGCAGGCCTCGCTCGAGGAAAACGCAATTGAATATTTCACCATCGGTGGCGTGCGCAGCAATCCCACTTTGGAATATGCGCAACGAGTCATGAAAATCGTTCGTGATTCGAAAATCGATGTGCTTTTAGCGGTGGGTGGCGGCAGTGTCATCGATACTTGCAAAGTGGCTGCGGCAGGCGCTTGCTACGATGGTGACGCATGGGATTTCTTTACCAAGGGAGTGTCCATTGAGAAAGTGATTCCCATCGCGTGCGTCTTAACGATTCCGGCTGCCGGAAGTGAACAGTCGGTGCGCATGGTTATTAATCATGCTGGTCTGAAATTGGGGACCGCCAGCGAAAAAATCCGACCGTTGATGTCAGTGGTTAATCCGGAACTCTTTTTCACATTGCCAAAAAATCAAATTGCCGCCGGCGTTGTCGACATGATCAGCCACATCTTCGAGCGTTACTTCACCAACACGGATCATGTGGATTTCGTGTCGGCTCAGGCCGAGGCCGCAATTCGCACGGCGATGACTTTTGGTCCGAGATTGCTTGAAAATCCTCGTGATTATGACAGTTGGTGTCAAATCGGGATGGTTGGCAGTTGGGCGCACAATGGCTACTATGGTTTGGGTCAAGTCGAGGATTGGGCCTGCCACGCCATGGAGCATGAGCTCTCGGCTTATGATGCGACCATTACCCATGGCGCGGGTTTGGCGGTGCTTACGCCGGCATGGCTGCGTTATGTTCAAAATGTGAACCCCGAGCGCATGAAGCGTTTCGCCCGAGAAATTATGGGTAAGGAAAGCGTTGAAGAAGCCATTTGCGCGCTGGAAGCTTTTTACGCCCGCATGCAAATGCCCGCAAAGCTATCTGATTTCGGTTTGACGGATGAAGCGCTTCAAAAATGCGCGCAAAGTTGCTGCGCGCGAACCGGCACCGTCGGTCAATTCAAAAAGCTTGCAAGCGACGATGTCTTAGCGATTTATCGTAGTGTGGCTTAATTTTCAGGGTCTCGCCGAAGGTTCTGTCTTTACAAAGAACCTCCGGTGGGTCTACAATAAGCCGCATCGTAACAAAGGATCTTCCAAGCAATGTTGCCTCGTTTCACGACTCGAACTACAACAACTCGTTAACAATTTGCTGACGAGCCCGCTTGGTTGTTGCTTAAAAATTTAAAATTCAAAGAGTGTGGCTTAGTAATAAGCCACATTTTTTTTAATTTAGTCAAAGGATGAAAGATGTTAACCGTAACGCTTCCTGACGGATCTCAACGACAGTACGACGCGCCGCTCACGGTGGCCGATGTCGCTCAAAGTATCGGAGCCGGTTTGGCCAAAGCCGCCTTGGCCGGTCGAGTTGATGGAAAACTCGTTGATACGAGTTTTGTGATTGATAAAGATGCGACAGTGTCGATCATTACAGACAAGGATCCTGAAGCGCTCGATATCATCCGCCACTCAACGGCTCACTTGATGGCTCAAGCCGTCAAAGAATTGTATCCGGACGCTCAAGTCACGATCGGACCGTCCATTGAAAACGGTTTCTACTACGACTTCTCTTATAAGCGTCCCTTCACGCCAGAGGATTTGACCGCCATCGAAAAGCGCATGGATGAACTCGTTGCGAAGAACATTCCGATCGTTCGCAAAGAAATGAAGCGCGAAGATGCCATGCAATACTTCCTTGGCTTGGGTGAGAAATACAAGGCTGAACTGATTGAAGCGATTCCTGAAGGCGAAACCATTTCGCTTTATGGTCAGGGTGACTTCACGGACTTGTGCCGTGGCCCTCACGTGCCGAGCACGGGCAAGCTCAAGGTGCATAAGCTCATGAAGGTCGCCGGCGCCTATTGGCGCGGCGACTCCAATAACGAAATGCTTCAACGCATTTATGGGACGGCTTGGGCCAAGAAAGAAGACCTAAAGGCGTATCTCACGATGCTTGAAGAGGCTGAAAAGCGTGATCACCGTCGACTCGGCAAAGAATTGGATCTTTTCCACTTGCAGGAAGAAGCGCCGGGCATGATTTTCTGGCATGCCAAGGGTTGGGCTTTGTGGCAGCAAGTCGAAAAGTACATGCGCACGATCTATCAAGACAACGGTTACGACGAAGTCAAAGCGCCACAAGTGCTGGATCGCTCGCTTTGGGAACGGTCCGGTCACTGGGCGAAGTATCGTGAAAACATGTTCACGACCGAATCGGAAAACCGCTACTACGCCTTAAAGCCGATGAACTGCCCGGGTCATATTCAGATCTTCAATTCCGCGCTTCGCAGCTATCGTGACCTGCCGATGCGTTTGGGTGAATTCGGTCAATGCCACCGCAATGAGCCGTCCGGCTCTTTGCACGGTTTGATGCGCGTTCGTGGCTTCACGCAAGACGACGGTCACATTTTCTGCACCGAAGAGCAAATTTTGGATGAATGCACCGCATACTCCAAGTTGGTGAAGAAAGTCTACGAAACGTTCGGTTTCAAGGAAATCGCCTACAAAGTCGCTACGCGTCCTGAAAAGCGAATCGGTGAGGATGCCGCTTGGGATAAGGCAGAAGCCGCTTTGATGCAATCTTTGGATGCTTTGGGTTTGAAGTATGACATTTTGCCAGGCGAAGGCGCTTTCTATGGCCCGAAGATTGAATATCACTTAAAGGATTGCTTGGGTCGCTCTTGGCAATGTGGCACGATCCAGGTCGACTTCCAAATGCCGGGTCGTTTGGGCGCAGAGTATGTTGCCGAAGACAATTCCCGTAAGGTGCCGGTGATGCTGCACCGCGCCATTATCGGTTCGCTGGAACGTTGGATCGGTATGTTGATTGAGCACTATGCCGGAGCGATGCCGTTGTGGTTGTCTCCGATTCAGGTAGCGGTCGCCAGCATTACCGAGGATCAATGTGATTACGTTGATCAAGTCGTAGCTCAAATGAAGTCGGCCGGTCTTCGCGTTCAAAAGGATGTTCGCAACGAGAAGATCAATTACAAGATTCGTGAGTTAAGCTTGCAAAAGATCAACTACATCGTCGTGGTCGGCGCCAAGGAAAAAGAATCGGGCACGCTCTCGGTTCGAGCCCGCGGCGGCAAGGATTTAGGTGTGATGAAGGTTGAAGACTTTATCGCCATGCTTGTCAAAGAAAACGACGAAAAGTTTAACGGCTAATTTTTAGCACACTAAAAATCCCGGTTCCTCCCATAGCGAAGAATCGGGATTTTTTTCGATTGTCGATAAGGTATGGTTTTCTTGGCGAAAGCCTTAGGCTTTGTCGGGTCTGAAGGTCTTGATCGTTTGCAACACCTCACCAATGTCATCGGTAATGGAAATACGAAGGCCTTTATATTTTCCAGTGTCAACCAGATGCTCAAGCAGTCGGTAAACCGGCATTTCGTTGCGCCAAAAATCCACGCCCAAAAACACCATCAAGCTGGAGTAACCGTAAGTTTGATAATGATTGGGAACAGCTGCCTGAAAAATTTCCTGTACCGTGCCGGCGCTGCCCGGCGTGTAGATCAAACCCCCACGGGTGATGCTAAGGATCGTGTCTTCACGAATGCTGTTATCGAAAAATTTGGCAATGTGCGTGGCAAACGGTGTTGCCGGCTCGTGCCCATAAAGCCAAGTGGGAATTCCCAAACTGATGAAATGAGTTTGTCGATATTTCAGCAAAACGTGGAAGGCGGACGATAACCACCCTTTGTCTTGCCAACTCGGGCTCTTACAGAGGATGTCAAGGGCGTCTTCGACCTCTGAGTCCGAGCGTTGGGCAAGCCAAGCGCCCAAGTGGGTGGCTTCCATGGCGCCGGCGCCGCCACCGCTTACCATGATAAAACCCATTTCAGTGAGGCGTTTGCTCAAAAGAACGATTTGCTTGTAGACCGGATCGGTTCTTAACAGATCGTGACCACCCATGATGCCAACAATTTGTCGCTCGTGATAATTCGCCAGGAAGTCTTTAATAGCATTGCTCATTGAATGATCATGCAGATAGCGAGAGAGCGTTTCCTTAATATTTTTGGATACGACGCCACTTTGCAAGTAATGTCGATAAACACGCCTATCGTAGGTGTTTTCCACCGTGGATTCATCCCTCGGATCAAATCCCGAATAAAGCGAGTTTGCCGAATAAAGGTAACTACGATAGATGTCAAACGGCGCGTCCAATTTCGGGAAGATCAAATTGGATTTGTCGAGCTTTTGAGAAAAACTTTCTGGCAGCACGCAACCGAGAAAAAGACAGTCCGTGAACGTGCATTCTGAAGCTAAATCCGCCAAATCGGAGAAGTCGATGTTTTGAAAAACATGATGATCGATCGGACCGGGCTCGGCCACTAAGCCCAATAGCTGCGTGATGGTTTCAATTTCCTTGTAGTCGGGCATGATTGACTCTCCTTTCTGATAATTCTATTGTACGGGATGGCCTCAGATTTGAGACAATATTCTTGCGAAGAGTCATTATGGCGGGATAGTCATGGTTGTGATTGACAGAGTGCGTATTCAAGGGTTTCGTGGCATTGATCGTTTGCAAATGAGTTTGTCACGGACTTCTGTTTTAATTGGCCCGAACAATTGCGGTAAAAGTTCGGTACTCAAAGCGTTGGAGTTGGCTTTGAGCGATGAAATCAATGTTAAATCAACGGATTTCCATGAATCGACGCCAGATCGGCACGAGGATCGAATTGCAATCGATGTTCGCTTTATCCCTATCGATCAGGCTGACCGTCGAGCTCCTCGCTTTAGTGAAGAGTGGCAAAAAGAGTTTGCTGGACTGATCCGGCACGATCGGTATCGTCGGGAGTATATGGCGTTTCGAACGCTTTTTATCCGAGCTCAAGACGGGACCGTGGCAAAGTCTAGACACGTCATCAATCACTGGGACGCAGCGAAATTGGGAGCGCGGCTTGAGCGATTGCCCGAGAGTTTGCAATTTGTTTCGATTGACGCGGAGGAAAACATTTTGGATGACCTTCAAAATGAGCGCTCTTTTGTCAATCGCATTTTGAGTCAAATGCACGCTGTGCTTGAGCAACATCCGGAGTATCGTGGGCAACCGATCACCTCTTTAGGACAAGTCCTTGACGGCTTGGCTCAAATGCTTGAGGGGCCAGGCACCAAGTTGCCCGGCGCCGACGGTCTCACGGCGGACAACATTGAAGCTTTTTTCCAACTACTGAAAGAGGTGGCTCTAAAAGGCGAAGGGCATGAGCTTCAAGGACAGGGAAGTCGCAAAAGCGTTGCGATCTTATCCATCGTGGCCTTGGCCGACCTTTTAGTGATGCGATCGAAATATGGTGGCAATCCTCTCTTTATGATGATTGCGGCCGAGGAACCGGAAATCCATATGCACCCGAACGCTCAAAGGGCGCTCGTGAATGAGCTGGCTTCCCTTTCTCATCAGTTGTTGCTCACAACGCACTCGCCGTATGTGGCGGCGGCCTGTGAACCCCAAGAAATTCGTTCAATGAATCGAACAGAAAAAGGAATTGACGTTAGGTGGTTGCCGCAGGGGATGGAGCAAGCTCAGATAAGAGCGATAAAGCGGCTAATTCTTCGCCACCGGGGAGAGTCGCTTTTTGCCCGCTGCTTGATTTTTGTGGAGGGAGTGACTGAGGAGCAGCTGATCCGAGGGATGTTTCAGGCCTATTTTGGCGACGATCCAAGCGCTTTCGGCGTAAGCCTAATGGGCGTTGATGGGAAAAGTTATGCACCCTTTATGTTGATGGCATTAAGCCTGAGGAAACCGTTCTGTGTGATCAGCGATAACGACGGGGATTCACAACATGTGGTGACCAAGCAGTTTGACGAAATGAAACGCAAGCTTCACATTAATGAGCGCGAAATTCAAAGCAGTGTGCATTTCCTATCACCGGGGCTGGCTATAGAAGGGGAGTTGGTCTATAAAACCCCCATGCGCGAAGAGATTATCGATTCCTTGATGTGTTGCGTGGACACTGCCGCAGTAAGCGATAAATCCTTGCGCTTGAGGCGACAGCGACTGCTTGATGCCACGCCTCGTGAGTTAAAGCGCCGACTTGAAAAGAAAAAAGCGGAATATTCCGGTTTTTTAGGCGAGATCATTTCCCGCAATCCCTATGACCGGAGTCTAGATAAGTTGCTGCCGCACGCAGTGCGTAGCGCTTTCGACAATATCGCCGATTGGATCGGTTTTCACCGGGTTTGATCTCCAATAGGGTCCTGTTTAAGCTTAAGCAGTTAGGGAAAACACAAATTTTTGTTGTTTTTCCTAAATTTTTAATCCCAAAATGATTAAAAAAGTGGTAAAGTGAGGCGCCTTTGTTTGATAAAGGCAATTTGTTGTTACTAGGAGAATTATCATCGCTCAGGAACGTACCCATCGAATCAATCATGAGATTCGAGTCCCCGAAGTTCGTTTAACAGCTCTTGACGGCACGCAAATTGGTGTCGTTCGTACTTCGGAAGCTTTGGCCATGGCCGAAGAGGCCGGTGTGGATTTGGTGGAAGTGGCTGCCAAGGCCAACCCGCCCGTTTGTCGTCTTATGGACTACGGCAAGTTCCGCTATCAGGAACAAAAGCGCCAACAGGAAATCAAGGCCAAACAGAAAGTCATTCAGGTAAAGGAAGTCAAGTTTCGTCCCGCTACCGATGAAAACGACTATCAGACAAAGTTGCGCGCTTTGACGCGTTTCTTAAATGATGGCAATAAAGCCAAGGTCACGTTGCGTTATCGCGGTCGCGAAATGGCTCATCAAGATTTGGGCCAGGATGTGCTTTCTCGTATCCGTGAGGATTTGGCGGAAATCGCTCAAGTGGAGCAATTCCCGAAGCTTGAAGGGCGCCAAATGATCATGGTACTTGCGCCAAAGCGTAAAAAGTAATATTATTCGCAAATTCTGATTTCAAGCCATTCTTGGATTTGTCGCATTGGTGGGTTGTTTTGCGCTTATGCATTCCGATGGGGCTTGAAACATAACAAGTGAGATCCGGCCAACAAGTCTTTCGCAGGGTGTGAAAGCGCCGGTGATCATCTAATAATAAGGGAAATCGGTCAAATGCCGAAGATGAAAACAAAGAAGGCTGCCAGCAAGCGTTTTAAGGTTCGTGCCGGCGGCTCCATCAAGCGTGCTCACGCCACGAAGCGTCACATTCTCAGCCATCGTACTACGAAGAACAAGCGTCATTTGCGTGGCATGGTTACCATCCATGAATCTGACAGCAAGTCCATCCATCGTATGTTGCCCTACGCCTAATTAGGAAAAGGAGAGAAAGATGCCCCGAGTAAAACGTGGTGTTACGGCTCGTGCCCGTCATAAGAAGATTTTGAAGCTCTCCAAGGGCTTTATCCTTCGTCGCAATAATGTTTTCCGCGTTGCTAAGCAAGCGGTGATGAAGGCCGGTCAATATGCTTATCGTGACCGTCGCAACAAGAAGCGCGTTTTCCGTCGCTTGTGGATTGCCCGTATCAACGCCGGTGCCCGTGCCAACGGCATGAGCTACAGCGTGTTCATGAACGGCTTGAAGAAGGCCGGTATCGCTTTGGATCGCAAGGTCCTTTCCGATATGGCGATTTTTGACAAGGCCGGTTTCGCAAGCCTTGTTGAAAAGGTGAAGAGCCTCTAATCCATAGACGCAATTTTTGCGACAATGATAAAGAGTCGGTGGTTTTCCATCGACTCTTTTTTCGTATGAATTCCTAATCGCGTGTCGTCAATGATTTGCTTTAGATAGGTTTTCCACATTATCGAGAAAAATAATTTTTCTTGTAAATCAGATTGTTACTCTTGAAACAATCAATTGTCCACGTGTTTCCCCAGCTCGTACACACTCTTATCCACAGCCTTGTTCACAAAAATTGTGGACAAAAGTCATATAACTGTCATTTTAATTTTTGGCTGTCTTCTAGGGGTTTCCACTAGGTTCTATCTTAAAAAAACATTGAAAAATCATTAAGCTGCGCCGACTTTGTTAGAATGAAAAATCCTTTTTGTCATATTCAGATAACAATTCAGACATGGAATTGTCACATTGAATGGTTTATTAATGCTTTGGCATTGGGGAATTTTGCTTTATTCGAGACAGGTGTTTTATGGAAACATTGAATCAATTTTTCGGTGAGATTAACAGCGTTTTATGGGGAGTGTTGGTATTGATTCCGCTCTTATGCGGCACAGGGATCTACTACACCATTAAGCTTCGCTTTGTCCAGGTCCGTCTTTTTCCTGTTGCGCTGCGTTTTCTTTTCAACAACGCCACCTTGTTTGGCAAACGGGCAGACCGCACCGGTATGAGTTCATTTCAGGCCTTGGCGACCGCTGTGGCGGCTCAGGTTGGAACGGGCAATGTAGCCGGCGCCGCGACTGCCATTGTCGCCGGGGGGCCCGGAGCGCTTTTTTGGCTTTGGCTGGCAGCCTTTTTCGGCATGGCGACGATTTACGCGGAGGCCGTACTGGCGCAGAAATACAAAACCGTGGAAAACGGCGAAGTGACC
>DVNR01000077.1 GCA_018714205.1 Candidatus Aphodousia faecipullorum | reverse complement strand
AACTGTAAAAACTCTTGAATTCAATTGTCGTATGGGCGATCCAGAAACTCAACCCATAATGAGTCGACTTCAGTCCCCGCTTGCCGATTTATGTCAAGCTGCCATCGACGGCAAATTGGACACAGTCAAAGCTCAATGGGATGAAAGAGTTGCATTAGGTGTCGTGTGCGCCTCTCGCGGTTATCCCGAAAAGCCCGAGAAGGGAGCCGAGATTGTTAGCCTGCCCACAAACAGCGAAACATTACATGTTTTCCATGCAGGGACAAAAAACGTTGATGGAAAAACAACGGTGAGCGGTGGTCGAGTCCTTTGCGTTGTAGGTTTGGGGGAAAATATTCAAAAAGCGGCTGAAACCGCCTATCACGGAGTCAATGCCGTCCGATTTGAAGGTATGCAATACCGTCACGATATTGGCTATCGGGCGATGAAATAAGACGCAACGGTGGGGAATCGATCTAAAAAACCGATTCCCCCGTTATTATGCGAATCGGTTTTTTTGGTGGAACGTTCAACCCTATTCATCGAGGTCATTGGGTTTTAGCCCAAAAAGCCATTGATGCACTTCAGCTTGACTCATTACAGTGGATCCCTGCCAATCCATGGCAAAAAAACGCTCAAAAAATTCTTCCGGCTTGTGATCGAATCGCCATGATAGAAGACGCCATTCGCGACAATCCCAAAATGAGTGTCAACACACTCGAAATCAGCTCAAATCAGCCATCCTTTTCAATTGACACACTGCGAGTACTGGCTGCACATTTTCCACACGATGAACGCTTTTACCTTATCGGCGCTGACCAATGGGAAAATTTTCACACATGGAAAGACTGGGATAAGCTTTTCGATTTGGCTACACTGGTTGTATTTTCCAGAAAACAAAAATTGCAACAAACTTCGCCTTCTGTCGCCCAATTCGTAAAAGAAAATCACCCTGACATTTTATTTATCGAAATGCCACAATGCCCTGTATCATCCTCGGAGTTGCGAATGAGGATTAAAAAAGAAGGGGTTGACTCCGAGTATTGCCGACAGTGGCTTCTCCCTTCTACCCGAGAGTTCTTGCGTGATTCCCTACATTTGCTGCCGTCTTAATTTCCCTCAGCTGCAAAGTGCTTAGCAAGGCAATCGGAACCTCGAAAAACTTCTGCTAAAATGCTCGCAATCAAAGAAAATCAAATTGTTAACCGATTTTTCAAGGTAGAGATTCATTAATATGGATATTCGTAAACTACAACGCGTGATTGTTGACGCACTCGAAGATGTTAAGGCCCAGGACATTGTGGTGTACAACACCAAACATCTGACTAGTGAGTTTGAACGCGTCATCATTGCAAGCGGTTCGTCAAACCGTCAAACTCGTGCGTTAGGTTACAACGTCAGCCACGAAGTCAAGCAAGCCGGTGGCGAAGTTTTAGGTCTTGAGGGCACGGACACTGGTGAATGGGTTTTAGTTGATTGTGGTGCAGCGATCGTTCACATTCTGCAACCCGCTATGCGTGAATACTATAACCTCGAGGAAGTATGGGGTGGTAAGCGTGTCAACATAAAACTCAGCAGTGACAAGAAATCAGTTGAGTCGCCTTCGGAAGAAAAACCGAAATCACACCGTCCCCGCGCCGTGAGAGGCAAGACGATCCGCATTGTTGAGGATTGACATACTTTATCCGTTTTCCTAAAAGTGCAGGCTTTAAGCCTGCGCTTTTCTTTGTTATGAAAATTACAGTGATAGCAGTTGGTATACGCCAACCGGCTTGGGCCGATTCAGCAATTGAAGACTATGTTGGGCGTTTCCCTAAAGAATGGAATGTAGTGATTAAAGCCGTTAAGCCAGAATTGCGAGCGGGTCAAAGCACATCAAAAATAATGCAACTGGAGGCAGAGCGCATTCGCTCCGCCATTCCGGATCATAGTTTGGTAATCGCTTTAGATGAGCACGGTAAAGACTTGACGACGATGGACTTTTCTAAAAAGTTTCGCCAGTGGCGTGATAGCGGCGAATCCGTTGCTTTTATCATTGGTGGTGCTGACGGGCTAGATCCCGAAATCAAGACAAAAGCCCATATGCTTATGCGGTTGTCATCAATGACACTGCCGCACGCCATGGCGCGCGTTTTGCTCGTTGAACAAATCTATCGAGCCTACAGCATTCTCACAAATCACCCTTATCACAGAGCCTAGGATGTTTGAACTCTATCTGGCTTCCAAAAGCCCGCGGCGTAAACAAATTTTGGAACAACTCGGCTACAGCCCTATCGTGCTGGCTACCAATGACCACACATTGAGAAATTTTGTCGGAGACGAAACACAATTTGAAAATGAAGCTCCGCAAGATTATGTCCTTAGGGTTTCACGGGAAAAGGCATTGATTGCTCTCGATAAAATTCGTGACCGACAACTCCAGACTCTGCCTGTTTTAGCGGCAGACACGACGGTGATTGCCGACGGTTTGATTTTAGGCAAGCCCGATGACCAGGAACAAGCGTGTGATTTTTTACGCCGATTGTCTGGTAAGCGGCATGAAGTTAGGACGGCGATTTGGGTTGGTACTGATGTACAGAATTTAACCTCTGCTGTCAGCGTCTCTTATGTGTGGTTTAAAACACTGTCAGAGGAAGAAATCCAAGCATACGTACGACTTGCCGAACCATACGATAAAGCGGGCGGGTACGCCATTCAAGGATTAGCTGGTGCATTTATCAAGCGAATAGATGGTTCATACACTGGCATCATGGGACTCCCAGTTTTTGAAACTGTCACTCTTTTAAAACAATTCGGAATCAATCTATTCAAAAATCGGTAGCTTCCTAGAACACTTTACCCGAAGCGAGTCGCTTCTGGGTTACAATGGATGGATATTCTTGAGGATTCTTTATGCTCGAACAAAAAGCAGGTCGTCTGTTTCTGGTAACAGCGCCTTCCGGTGCTGGCAAGTCGTCTTTGGTTAGTGCTTTATTGAAGGCGGACCCGACAGTGCACTTGTCGATTTCGCACACAACTCGCTCACCTCGTCCAGGCGAAGTTGACGGAAGAGAATATCACTTTGTCACCGTTGAAACATTTGAGGCCATGAAAGAGGATAACGCCTTTCTAGAATGGGCTTACGTTCATGGCAACTATTACGGAACTTCCAAAAAATGGATTGAGTCCGAGTTGGCGGTCGGTCATGATGTTCTGCTGGAAATTGACTGGCAAGGGGCGCTGCAAGTGAAGCGTCTTTTCCCAGATGTGGTCGGGATTTTTATCCTGCCACCCTCGGTGGAGGCCTTACGTGAGCGTCTTAACAAACGAGCCACCGATGCGCCAGAGGTCATAGCGCGACGTTTGGCTGGCGCTGGGGCTGAAATGGTTCATGCCGGTCAATTTGACTACGTTATAATTAACGACGATTTTGAACGGGCAAAGGATGATCTTATTGCCATTGTCCGGGCTTCCCGTTTGAGCTTTAAAACCCAAGCGGTTCGCGAACGCGAAACTTTTAAACACCTCGGCATTCCGCTTATTTAGTTGTTTGCCTAATTTGTATGGATAAATAAAAACTTATGGCTCGTGTTACAGTTGAAGATTGCCTGAAGAAGGTTCCTAATCGTTTTGAATTGGTTTTGGCTGCCGCACAGCGCGCCCGTCAATTGTCCTCCGGATCGGTTGCTCGCGTTGATGCTAAGGACAAACCGACTGTTGTCGCCTTGCGTGAAATTGCCGCAGGCGCGACAACCAAGGAAGAAATGTTTAAACGCATCTCCTAATTGAAAAAAGCGAAGTCTGGATTCTTTTACGCCAACTTCGCTTTTTTGTTTTCTGTTTGTGAGGCAATATGGTTCCGAAATTTTTACAAACGGGTTCTAGCGATATCCTCGCCTCAATTCGTCACCAGGTTCTTTCCCAAAGTAGTAATCCGGCCAAAAAAGCGCCTGTTAAACCAGCGCTTCCGGCTGATGACGCAACCGAATTGCCTCTTGTAACACCACCTAAAAAAGCGGTGATTGCCACGGCGGCATCTCTCATCGAAAAATGTGAGACCTATATGAGCCGGGCGGACGTTGAGCGAATCAAAGCGGCTTATCGATATGCTGATGATGCCCATTTGGGGCAATTCCGAAAGTCAGGAGAACCCTACATCACTCACCCGATCGCCGTGGCGAGCATCCTCGCCGAATGGCATTTAGACTGTGCTGCCATCCAGGCAGGTCTTATGCATGATGTCCTCGAAGATACGGGACACTCCAAGAATGAATTGGCCAAACTCTTCGGCATCACAACAGCTGAAATCGTTGATGGCGTCTCCAAGTTAGATAAACTGAAATTTTCATCCAATGAAATTGCGCAGGCGGAAAGCTTTAAAAAGATGTTGCTTGCGATGAGTAAGGACGTTCGCGTCATTCTCGTCAAACTTGCAGACCGTTTGCACAATATGCGCACCCTCGGCGTCATGCGTCCGGAAAAGCGCCGACGCATTGCAAAAGAAACATTGGATATCTATGTTCCAATGGCTCATCACTTAGGTATCAATCACTGCTTTCGTGAGTTGCAGGAACTCTGTTTAGAAAACTATCATCCCCGCCGTTACGCCGTTCTTTATAAAGAGCTCATCGCAGCGCGTCAAAATCGCAAACCAGCGCTTGAAAAAATTCTTCAAGACACCAAAGACATGTTTATCCGGGCCAATATTAAGGGAAGGGTTTTAGGTCGCGAAAAAACATGTTACGGAATCTATTCGCAGATGCGAATTAAAAAGGTTTCCTTTGCTGAAGTTTTCGATCTTTACGGATTCCGAGTGATCGTTTCCACTCGAGAAGATTGTTACCGCACGCTTGGTGCTTTGCATCAAATGTATAAGCCCGTGCAAGGACGTTTCAAGGACTTTATCGCAATCCCGAAAAGTAACGGTTACCAAAGCCTGCATACGACTGTTATCGGACCTGCCGGCACGCCTGTGGAATTTCAAATCCGTACCGAGCAAATGAATGACATTGCCGAGCAGGGCATATTAACCCACTGGCTAAACCGTGGTAGTGAATCAGAAATCCAAACGCTGACCCATGCCTGGCTACAGTCTTTGCTCGACTTGCAACAAAAATCCTCTAGCACCAGTGAGTTTTACGAAAACATCAAAGCCGACCTTTTCCCAGACCGGATTTATGTCTTCACTCCGAAAGGCAAAATTATTTCCTTGCCGCAGGACTCAACACCTGTCGATTTCGCTTATCAAATCCACTCTGATGTGGGTAATCACGTCTCATCATGTCGTATCAATAGTCAAACACGCTCAATTGATACTCGCTTGCAAAATGGTGATATGGTTGAAATCGTCACTGGCATGACAGCTCACCCCAATCCTCAATGGTTGGATTTTGTCCGAAGTGGCAAGGCCCGGGCCGAAATTCGTCAATATTTGAGATCGTTGGACTTTGACGAAGCCGTCAAGATCGGTCGACAGCTTCTTGAACGTGAAGCGCCTCATGCCCATTTGCAGTGGGACACTATCCCAGATCATATTTGGAATAGTGTCATGGAGGAGTTTGGCGTGGATTCCCGAGCTTCTCTGTATGGTATGGTAGGTTCCGGTAAGGCGAGTTTTGTTGTGGTGCTACACCGCATCCAAACATTATTGGAACAAGCCAAAGAACCGCTGAAACAGGATCATGCGATCGAGGTGGTTGTCAATGGTCAAGCGCAAACTGCGCAACTTGCGCGTTGTTGCCATCCGGTTTTGGGTGATGCAATTTGCGTCTTTGAACGGGCTGGTCACGGCCTAACCGTTCACCGAGCCAGTTGCATGCATGCGCAACACGCTAAAACTAATAACGCTGATCGTTGGGAAGAGGCGACTTGGGGAGACAATGCCAATCAGCACTTTATTGCCCCAATTGACCTTAAAGTGAGTGACGTGAGAATGAGTATTTCGCATGCGACACAAACCGTTGCGCAAGAGGGCGCGTCCATTGTCGGCTTGAATATTCCGGACGATCAAAATGACCCACAATTACAATTGCTTGTTCAGGTCGATAATCGTATCCAGCTGATGCGGGTGATGCGTGCGTTAAAACAAATTCCAAATGTTACGGATGTGCGCCGTAAATTTGAGTCGTCTTTTTAAAAGACGAAAACCATTAAGTCAGGCTCCTGACGGAGCCTGTTTTACTTTCAGTAAGGACTGTCTATGCAAGAGGCGCGTTCTACATGGGGTTCCCGATTAGGTTTTGTTCTGGCTTCTGCTGGTGCGGCTGTTGGTTTGGGAGCTATCTGGAAATTCCCCTATTTAGTTGGCTCTAATGGAGGATCAGTTTTTCTGTTCCCATTCATTATCATGACCTTTACATTGGGGCTTGTTCTTTTAATTGCGGAGTTGACCATCGGCCGAGCCGGCGCAGGATCAATCGTAACTGCGTTTCGAAAACTGGGTGGCAAATATTGGGGTCGTGCGGGTTACTTAGGCGTCGTCACCGGTTTTTTCGTTTTAAGCTTTTATTCGGCGATTGGTGGTTGGACTATCGCTTACTTTGTCAACGCTTGTTTGGGCTCCGGACTGGTCAGCGACCAAGCGCAATTAGGCGCCCATTTTGCCAGCATCTCTGCCGACCCAGTTCTAGCGATCGGCTATCAAGCGCTTTTTCTTATCATCACCGCTTGGGTTGTTGCTTATGGTGTGAGCTCTGGCATTGAGCGCCTCTCCAAGGTACTAATGCCATTGCTTTTTGTACTGATGATTATTTTAATTATTCGCACACTTTTCTTGCCGGGAGCGACAGAAGGCCTACGTTACTTATTTAGCTGGAATCCAGAGGCTTTTTCAGTTGACGCTCTTCTCTCTGCGATGGGCTTTACTTTTTTTTCTTTATGTCTAGGTAGCGGTTGCATGCTCACTTATGGGAGTTATTTGGATAGTAAAGTTGATCTTATTGGATCGTCAGCCTGGATCGCCTTTTTGACCATTTTAAGTTCTTTGCTGGGCGCCCTTATGGTGATGCCCCCAGTTTTTGCCTTTGGACTTGATCCTACCGCGGGTCCCGGTCTCACCTTTGTCACCATGCCCGCAATTTTTGCTCAAATGCCGTTTGGCAATTTATTTGCCATACTCTTTTACGCTTGCCTGCTCGTTGCAGCCATCACGAGTTCAGTTTCGATGCTAGAAATTGACGTGGCATTTTTGCACGACGAATGGAAATGGTCGCGACCAAAGGCTGTGGTGGTGACTTCCGTTGGGCTTGCGTTTGTCGGCGCTTTCTCTGCGCTCTCTTTTGGTCCGTTAGCAGACTATAAATGGCTCGGTCGGACATTTTTCGATTGGATTGACTACATCACATCCAATCTTTGTTTGCCAATTGGCGGGCTCATGATTGCTATTTTGGCAAGTTGGCTAGCATGGGATAAGGTAAAACCTTTCATTTCGGGTGATAAAACACACAGCGAATTAAGCTACAAAGTTTTGCGTTGGAGTATTGCTATTTTTTCGCCCATACTCGTCTTAACGGTGATCGTAACTGGAATATAGGAAGAATACTTCGTTTAACTTGTTTAGTTTCACGGTCACCAATACTATACCGGCTATTGTTCATATTCCTATGATAAACACATCGCTATTTGTTCTATTTTTAATAACTTCGGCCTTCACGGTTGCGACTCCCGGTCCTGGTGTTTTAATGACACTGACAAGCTCAATTCGCTACGGGCTCAAAATTGCCATCTTTGTGATCTTGGGCACCGCAAGCGGCACAGTTGTCATGGCTGCCATTTCTTCAACAGGTCTTGGTCTTTTAATTTCGACGTCTCCCACAGCTTACGAAGTCATTAAAGGACTTGGTGCTCTATATATGCTTTATTTAGGGATTCGTTTATACCGAGCAAAACCGTTTAGCTTTGATTTAGCTAACAAAGAAAAAGCGCAGTCCATATCCATCACACAAAAAGGATCTTTGTGTCTGCAGGGGGTCACCCTTCAAATGACCAACCCACAGCTCATCATGTTTTTTATTTCGCTTTTCCCACAGTTCATTGACCATAAGCTACCCTTCACCCCCCAAGTTATAGTGATGTCTGTGACATACTTTTGTATCGTCTTTACCATTCATACCGGTTATGGATGGATTGCCTCGAATTTCAGACAACTTCTGTCTACCCCCAAAGCAGCAAAGGTGATCAATTGCGTTGGGGGAAGCTTCTTTTTGTTACTGGCTGCCCGAGTTTTTTGGGATATCGCAAAAGAGCTCGCACTTTAGTTTTGCAGTTTTTCAGCTAAACCTCAGGTGTTTTACTCATACCTATTTGCCCTCGCTCTGTTATCCTTGATAAAAGTTACGCAAAAACAGCTAATCAAGTTCTTCCAATGCGTAATGTCAGATTTTGATATGAGTACCAACGCCGAGCGGTTTGTCCGCGTATTAATTCGATTTAGGGTGCCCTGCGTCGCTGTGGCGATGGCGGGCGCAGGGCGTGTACGCTAAGGCATTATCACTGCCTATTTGAGCGGCATTCTCCGCTTCTTTTCCAATCAGCCGAAAACAAACGATTTAAATAACCAGAAGCGTTACGGCTTCTTTTCAGAATTTTGAGTGATTTCATTATGTCTACTAGAGCGCAATTCACATCAAAGCTCGGCTTTATTCTTTCAAGTGCCGGCGCAGCCGTCGGCTTGGGTGCAATTTGGAAATTCCCTTATATGGCCGGAACTAACGGCGGTTCAACGTTTATCATCCCTTACATCTTGTTCTGTTTCACAATCGGCATGTTTTTACTTTTAGCTGAACTGGTGGTTGGTCGAGCGGGACGAGCCGCAAGCATTAACAGCATGATCCGTGTCGGACGCAGTCGCTTTTGGGGACTCTTCGGCTTCATTGGAACCCTCACCGGCTTTTTAATTCTTACGTTTTATTCAACGGTAGGCGGTTGGTGCGTCGCTTATGCTGTTGATGCTGCGTTAGGCAACGGTATCATCACGGATGTTAAACAGTTGGGAAGCTACTTCGGCAAGTTCGTCAGTGACCCTGTCAGTTGTATTGGGTATCAGTTGATTTTCATGCTAATGACCGCCGGCGTTGTAATTTTTGGTGTTCAAAAAGGCATTGAGAGACTCTCCAAATATTTGATGCCGACCCTTTTTATTTTGATGTTGGTTTTGATTGTACGCGGTCTCACCCTGCCAGGGGCCTGGGCGGGGGTTGAATTCATGTTTAGCCTTGACTGGGAACACTTCAACGCAGACAGTGTCTTTAACGCGATGGGCTTCTGCTTTTTCTCACTCTCTGTAGGTGCAGGTACACTGATCGTCTACGCGTCATACTTATCAGAGGCCGATAATCTTCCACAATCGACCGCTTGGGTTGCATTTTTAGGGATTTTGGCGGCTCTACTTGGCGGCTTGATGGTCATGCCGCCAGTTTTCGCCTTTGGCTTAGAGCCAACCGCTGGTCCGGGTTTAACTTTTGTCACCATGCCCGCCGTGTTTGCTCATATGCCTTTTGGCCAATTCTTTGCGGTTCTGTTTTATATTTGCCTAATTGTTGCCGCAATTACTAGCTCTGTCAGTATTCTCGAGGCTGTCACAGCCGCTTTGGGTGACTTAAAAATTCCTCGCCGCACTGCGGTTCCTATCGCATTTACTGCCATTATGGCCATCGGCGTTTTTTGTTCGCTCTCCTTTGGCCCCCTCGCTGATGTGAAATTTTTCGGTAAAACCATTTTTGATCTACTTGACTACTTAACAAGCAATGTCGGTATGCCATTTGCTGCACTCGGGTTGGCAATTGTTGCTGCTTGGGTCAATTGGCCAACAACTCGCCACCAATTAACAACAGCCAAAGTACTATCTCCAATGATGCTTACCTGTATTCGAGTGGGTATTGGAGTTGTTTCCCCTGCGGTTATCATTATCGTGGTGATGCGAAGCTTGTAAATACTCTGATCATGTCTGCTGGGGCTACCAAAGATAGCCCCAGCAGACAACATAGGGGGGTTAACCCCCTTTTTTAGAAAACCGAAAAAATTTCTTTGCAATTGTTCTTTGATAACCAATTCCAAGTTCTTTGTGCAATAACGTGCAGGTAGCCAAGCGGGATATTTCGTGATTTTTGAAGCGGGTACAAAAAATCCCAAGCTACTACGGTAGTGGGATTCTAAGCGATGGCGTCCCCACGGGGATTCGAACCCCGGTACCGACCGTGAAAGGGTCGTGTCCTAGGCCTCTAGACGATGGAGACTCTTCAAATTGTGGTGGAGGTAAGCGGATTCGAACCGCTGACCCCTTGCATGCCATGCAAGTGCTCTACCAACTGAGCTATACCCCCCAAAAGAGAAGACGCATTTTATAGATTCTTTTTTATAAATGCAAGTGATTCAAATATTTTTTCTTAACAATATTTCACTTCAACAATTTCCAAGTGTTGAACTCCCGAAGGTGTCGGTAATTTAACCGTGTCACCTTCATGAGCTTTTAAAAGTGCCCGCGCAATTGGGCTAATCCAACTGACATCACCCACGCTTGCATCAGCCTCATCTATGCCTACAATCCGAATTGTGTGCTCTTGCCCCGCATCATCCTCATAGGTGACTGTCGCGCCAAAAAAAATCTGGTCCGTTGCCGGTCTTGTAGCGGGATCTACAACTTCAGCAAAATCGATTCGTTTACTCAGGAAGCGAATCCTACGATCAATTTCACGCAACCGACGTTTACCATAAAGATAATCCCCGTTTTCACTGCGGTCGCCGTTACTCGCGGCCCAAGCCACGATATTTGCGACTTCAGGTCGTTCAACACGAACCAAATGCTCTCGTTCATCCAACATTCGACGATAGCACTGCGGTGTCATATAGTTTTTTGTACCATGAGGCAATGCAGGAAGACTAACATCCTCATCATCGCTTTCATCATTGGCGGCAGTGTTCCCCATCATGTTGTGCCCTTCAACTAATCGTTACAAAAATTACCAAACTCAGTATTTTAATCCTCAAAATTAAAGCAAGCGCATCATTTTTGAGTTAAAGTGATCTTAGTTCAATTCCATTGACTCTGAGGTTTTTATGAAAAAATTGGCTCTCCTTGCTGCTTTAGCTGCTCTCGGTCTTGCCGGCTGCGCCAATGATGGGCGTTACTATCGCTCAGACACATATCAAGCTGGCGCCGTAAACCAAGCCCAACAAGTTCGCACGGTTGAGATCTTGGCTATCGGACAAGCAAAGGTCGCCGTCGACAATGACACGAATCGAAGTGACGCCAAGACCATTGGGACACTGCTCGGTGCAGTCGCTGGCGCAGCGATTGGCAGCCACAATAACCACGATACGAGCTCGCGGGTTTTGGGCGGTTTGGCCGGCGCTGCCGTCGGTAACATTGCTGGGGGCGCTGTCGCAGGTTCCCACACCAGTTATGTTGACGGTGTGCAACTGACCTTCCGTTATGAAAATAAGATATACAACTCTGCCCAAGTCGGTAACCCCTGTGAGTACAAGACCGGTTTGGCTGTCATGATTTCCACTTCTCCAACGGAAACTCGTATTCAACCGAACAACCCGAACGGATGCGCTCGCCGATAAACAATAGAAAGGGAAGAGTATGAAAAAATTCCTTGTTTGCAGTTCTGTTTTAGCGGCATTAGCGGTATTGCCTTGCGCAAACGCACAAATGTCGATGGACGAACAAATTGCTCGTATTTATCAAGCTGAGCAAGAAATTAAAGCTATTGACGCAGCAAAAGAGGCAGAACGTCAAGAGGCTGCAAAGCGTGCAGCCGATATCAAGCAACGTGCTGAAAAGGCCCGTCAAAAAGAGCAAGCTGCCCAACGAAAGGCTCAACAAGAACGGCAAGCAAAATTACAGGCCTATGAAGATGAATCGCGTGAAATTGATCTTGAGATCAAACGACTTGATCTTGAACTCAAGCGTGCTCAGGTCAATTTGCAAAAGAAAATGGCAGAAGCCCGAGCTGCAAGGGCTGATGACTTCGTTCAGGCTGAATTAAACGAAGCTCAGTCTCAAGTGAACTCTTTGCAAGCTCAGTCGAATGAGCTAAAAAAGCGAAAGGCCGACTTGCAATAACTCTTAATTAATCTTAAAAGTCTCGACCTTTGATGATCGGGACTTTTTCGACTCTATATGAGAAAGGTTTTCTTGTGAAACTATTACGAACACTATCGGTTTGCTTTTTGGCGCTTGCTTTGTCTGCTTGTGGTTTTTTAGGAAAGAATACTCCGGCTACCCCTTCGCCAGAGGCCACTCATTATTCTGCCCCAAAGCTTTACGCATACCCATTCGCCTTACAAAAAACGCTTAACGCCGACATACATACACGTTTTAAAACTTCTGAAATATTTTTCGAAACCTCTGGGCAATTAAAAAGCGACAACCATTCCATTTCCTTGACTTTTACTGCAAACAATCAAGTCATCTGGCTCATTGAATACAACGGTGAAACTATCAACGAAGTCCGAACAAGTGAAATCCCTGAAGAATTTCAAGCCCAAGACCTGCTACGTGATCTAACTTTAAGCTTATGGCCTGAAGCTGCGATTTCCAGACAACTTAAAAACAGCCGCCTCATTCAAACTGATCTCGAAAGAAGCGTTGTTGACGAAGGGAATAAGCCACTTATTCGTGTCACCTATTCAATGGGAGCGTCGACCAATTTACCCAACGGACGAATTATCGTGGACAACTTTGTCCAGGCGTATCAACTTGTCCTTGACTGCAAGAGGAATTTTTAAGACGACTGCCGTACAATGGGAGCGCTTGCTTTAACAGTGTTCTCTTTTCATGTGTGCCTTTGCTCGAATTTTTCTCGCGCTTTCTCTCTGGCTTACCTTCATCGGTCAAGCCCCTGCTAGCGTTTTGGACTCTATTATCGAGCAAATACCGACAGCGCCGCTCATTCGTGGGCAATACACACAGACACAAAAGCTTGTACACGTCCCTCAACCTTTTGTGACACACGGGCATTTTGTATTTTGGCGAGATTCAGTTTTTTTATGGAAAACTCAAGACAAAATCCCAACCAGCACAGTTTACTCAGAACACTCTTTTAAAACATACGTGCACCTTCGAGGTCAACGGATCGTTTCGTCATCCTCTCCGGCAACAAGTTTGGAAAATCGTGTCCTTTGGGCACTATTTTCCAAAGACTTTAATTCGTTAGAACTCGACTTTCAGATCCTTGCCCACGATGGTAAAGAAGGTTGGCAGTTAGATTTTTTCCCAAAAACCAATCTTACCCGTAGCATTGTCAAGCACATTCAAATTCGTGGACATGAAATTCCCGAAAGCATGACCATGCAAAACTATTCCGGTGACTTTACCACTTTGCGCTTTACGAATGTCGAGCTCTCAAGTAGCTCTTCGTCTGAAGAGGAGGCTGAACTTGCGAATCCGTAGGCTTCTTTTGCAGTCGTTGCAGGCACTTGCCATTGCTTGGTCAATCGTTCTAGTGCTTTGTTTATCGATTGATCTTCATCATATTGCCAAAAAGGGCATTGATTACGATTTAGCCAACATCTACCCGACTACTTGGGTCGATGATGTTCGCAGTGCTGCACAAAAAAATCTATCGCCAATCAAAAATTACCGCACCATTTTCATGGTCGGTTTCCCAGAGGATAAGGCTCGATATTTCGACGACTATATCACTGAAATTAAAAGAAAATGGGAACCGCCGGAAGCACTCACACCAATTCAGTTTAGCGGTTTGGACATTAACGAGTATTTCGCTTTCTATCGTTTGATCTCTAACCGATTAATGAATTTAATTGATCAACACACGGTGATGCAACTAAGTGACGAGGCGTTGCTTGCCCGTGCAGTTGAAAGTCTCACCGCCGTAGGACATTCAACTTTTATTGCTAAAGCTGATGATCCATTGGGTTTCTTTGCTCAATGGGCTCAGAAACGGATGCCCAAAAGCACTCTTTTACAAAGAGGTGATACGCTTAAGTTATATGCCGAACATAAAGTATGGGGCATTTTTCTTTATAGGGCTAATGATCATCTCGAGAACCTGAATCCTTTTGAGTTGAATGAATCAATCACCAGGCTTCAAAATCTTGCAACACAATTAGACCCAAACGCAGAAATCCTCACCCACGGTCAACCCTATGAAAGCGCTACGATGGCCCGTATTCAAATTTCAGAGCTTATTGCCATCGTATGCTTCCATATCTTTTTAATTGGATTTTTACTGCGTTTATGGAGTCGATCTAAACGCATGGCTTACTTGACCATATTATGTGTTCTGGCGAGTTATGTTTTTTCTCTGGCGATAATGGTCGTTGTTTTTCAAAAAATTTCACTTTGGACGCTCGTTGCAGGCAGTGCTGTCACTGGACTAAATGTCGTCTTTGTCGCATTGTACCTTTTTACGCAACGTCTTTATCCTAAAGAAAGTCCATTACGGATTTTGGATCGTCTACTTAGCCGAATTGCCTGGTGTTTAGGAATTTCAATGACCTTAGGCGTCATCCTTTACATAGCGCCAATGCCGACTATTAAACAACTCGGGGTCTTTTTCTCAGCCTCTGCCATTAGCGGTGCGATTACCTTAATCCTTTTCTTTCCGTTCTTGTCAAGTCAACCGATTGGGCAAACAGATTTCACAAAGAAAATGTCCACCTATTGTCGATATTTTCCTCGCTTTTCACTAACCAACTGGCAACACAAACCATCAGACTACACAGCTTCATTGACAGCATTGGCAATCTTTGTCTTAATTGGTATGTTCCAACTAAACTTCCATCAAAGTGTCAGAGACTTTGTCAACATTCCTAGTGACGTGGCAGAAGAACACAGAAAAGTCGAATCACTGATGATGTTGCCAAATACAACGAAATTCTTCTTAATTACCACCCCAAGCACCCAAGAAACGTTAATGGCTGAGGAGGCCCTTCGACTTGTATTTGTTCAAAGAGGCTTAACAGACGACGGGATGACAACAACGTGCGTTTCAAAATGGTTCCCATCCATCGAACGGCAGCATCGTATTGAGTACATTCGCCACTTAATATTTAATAAGATTCGGCAACCGCTATCCGAGCTGTTAGGAACTGAAATTCAGGAACCCTCTCCTCCACAGCTTGATGTAACTTTTGAGGACTGGCTGAATTCCCCCACTGCCTCACCCTCTCGATACTTATGGTTGGATGTTCCCAACGGTAGTAGTTCAATTATTCAAATTGCCGGCATCGACGATGAAAGTATTCAAAAATTGATTGACCTATCGCATGCCATTGCGGGGGCTTCCTACGTTGACACAGAGGCCGACATTGACCAATTACTCGACCAATATCGTTTTATCTTTGTCGGTATTTTTGCTCTCTTTGTTGTTTGTTCCATAACTGTGAGTCTCTTTCACTATGGTTTTCGTTCTGGCAAAGTGGTCATTCCTCCGCTTATAGGCATCAGCGTAAGTGTTGCAATACTCTCTTGTTTCGGCGTGCCGTTTACAGCCTTTAGCGCCATTGCTATCAATGCCTGTTATGGCTTTGGCATTATTTTGGCGCTCATTTACTTCGCGCATGACGATGACGAAACCCGTTTCAGTTTGACGACATTTAGCTTTTTAGCAATGGCCATCTCCTTTGGAATTATTGGATTAAGTTCAACACCAGGAATTACCCAGTTTGGTTTTACCGGAGCGCTGGCACTCATCACGACAGGCATATCACTTTTGTTAATTCGCCCAAGACCAAAACATTAACCAGCGATTTAAACTTTTCCCATCACTCATGCAAAAAAGGCGTTACCTTCTCCGCATGTCGCGGTCACAAGGATAACGCCCATGTTTATCTTCACTTAATCGATGGGATTTTATTCATTCCCCCGAAGCTTTCCTTTTACCTCTAGAGACTTTGCAGCATAACCGTATAACCAAATACCAACGAAGGTGGCCAAAGCACCCCACATCATCGCATTCGGGCCACAGGCATACAGCGCATACAAGGAATAAGCCGACGCAAACGAGGCGACAATCGTTGTTCGCCTTACAATGGATGAATCGACTGGTTCTCGATGCAAAATTACATTGACAGCGGCAAATGCTAATAGATAAGGAACCAAGTTCGTAACAACCGCTAAGTCTTTCAAAATGTAGAACTGTTGCTCCAATCGAGGATCAATCGTCAATAAAGCGGCTAATGATTGAAATATCAAAATAATCACAATCCCTAAAATAGGGACGTTTAATCGGCTAACTTTTGAGAAAATTTTAGGGAAATATCCTTCACGAGCTGAGACCCTAAAGACTTCAGCAATTGTAAATTGCCAACTCGTCAAACACCCTGCGCAGGCCAAAGCCATAAGAGCCATCACGAGCTTGCCAATTTCAGGCGAAAACATGCTGGCAAAAACTAACCCGAATGGCGCTGTCGATCGAGACAAAATAGCGTTATCGACAATGCCAAAGCTGATATTGTTAGCAAGAATATAGACGGCACCGGCTCCAATCGTGGCTAAAACCATGGCGCGAGGGACAGATTTTTCTGGATTTTCAACCGCTTCTGAGTTTGCGCAAGCAGTCTCTAACCCTAAAAAGCCCCAAAGAGTCATTGAAATAGCCGCCGAGAGCCCTTCAAAGGGTGTCAAATTTTGAGGATTCCATGCTGCAACATAACGATCAATGGAAAACCAGTGCCAACCTATGACTGTTAAGATAAGAATCGGAATCAAAATACCATAGTTGGAAAAATGTGATAGTTGGCCTATAAATCGTGCACCGCCGATGTTCGGAAGGCTACAAAGCCAAATGACAAAAATACTGGCCAACCCCATCTCGAAAGGCGTTAAATTCCATTCAAATAAAACCATCACATAGCCGACAATTGAAATAGCGATCGTCAGATTGGCAATGATCAAGGAAATACCATAACTAAAGTTTGCAATAAAGCTACCGGATTTCCCAAATGCATAAGAAGCATAGCCGCCGAGACCACCACTTTTACGACTAAACATTCCGCATTTGGCAAAAGTATAAGCAATCGCTGTTGCCCCGCTAATCGTAACAAGCCAAGCTAATATGGATTGTGTGCCCACCTCTGCAAGCTTTGTAGGCATCAAAATAATAGAAGAGCCCAACATGTTGAGCATAACGGCCATCGTCAACTGAAGGCATGTCATTTTGGGTTTTTCTACGGTGACCATATGTCTTATTAATCCACCAAGGAGATTTCTTTATAACTAGCTGCTAGCAATAAGAACTTGCGAAATTAAGGGATTCAAGGAAACGATCCCGTTTCACTCAAAAAGAAATACCCGGCAAAAATCAATTTACCGAGTATTCCAATTTTAGCTATGTTCGAAAATCGAACTAAGGCATTTGTCTTTCACAAACGGGAGGTGGCGACATCATATCCCGCCTCCCGAGACACTATCTATTAGAAGACAGCGCAAGCGGCGAAGCCGAAGACAACGGAGAAGACAATTGCCAACACGCCCGGGAGGAAGAACGCGTGGTTAAACACGAACTTACCAATACGAGTCGTACCCGTGTCGTCCATCTGAACAGCACCCAACAATGTCGGGTACGTCGGGAGAACGAACAAGGCGCTCACAGCAGCGAACGTAGCGACCAACATGTAGGAGTCGCCAGGGTTAGCAGCCGTAATACCCAAAGCGGTAACCACTGCCGGGGTAATAGCCTTAGCCGTAGCAGCTTGGCTATACAACAACATAGCAGCGAAGAAGAAGATCACAGCCAACAAAGCCGGATATTGAGCAACCGTCGTGGACGAGAATTCCGTGATTTCCTTCGTGTGACCGGCAACGAACGTGTTACCAAGCCATGCAACACCGAGCACGCAAACGCAAGCAACCATACCGCTCTTGAAGACAGAGCAGGAAGCGATATCACCCACTTCGATCTTGCACATAACCGTGATCAACGTACCGACAGAAAGCATCAAGCCCATGATGGCGGCATCGCGACCAACAACAACGTGTTCAATTAAGCCAACTGCCGGAGAAATGGCGGAGGCGTAGAGAACCACGAGGATAACGCCAACCAAGAAGATCCACACAGAGGTCTTGGCAAACGGCTTCAATTGCTTGTTTTGCACGCCTTGCGGAGCCTTAACCAAACCCTTGGCCAAACGATCCTTGTAGACCGGGTCAGAGTTCAAATCCATATTTTGGATCAAGGTCATGACGAAGGCGGTGACCATGCAGCCAGCGAACGTCGTCACAATCCAGATACCGAGCAAAGCCGGATAGCTCCAACCGAACGGTTCCAAAACACCCGTCATGTAAATCACAGCTGCGGAAACCGGAGAAGCCGTAATAGCGATCTGGGAAGAAACCACGGCGATGGACAACGGGCAAACAGGCTTAATGTTCTGTTCCTTAGCCACTTCAACGATCACAGGGATCATGGAGAAAGCGGTGTGGCCCGTACCAGCGAAGATCGTCAACACATAGGTCACTATCGGAGCCAAGTAGTTGATGTACTTCGGATTGCTGCGCAAAATATGTTCAGCAATTTGCACCAAATAGTCGAGACCGCCAGCCAACTGCATAGCAGAAATAGCAGCGATCACGGACATGATGATCAAAATCACGTCCCAGGGAATGGCACCCGGGGTCATGCCGCAGAGCAAGCCCAACACGAGCACGCCGATACCACCGGCGTAGCCGATGCCAATGCCGCCCAAACGCACACCGAAGAAGATGGCGCCCAAGAGGACAATAATTTGAAGAATTAACATGAAATCCATATTGCACCCCCCCATTGCTGGAGTAGTATTTTTTGGTTTTTTATATGGTGAGCACCTAGCCGCCAAAAGACGGCTAGAAACTCGGATCGACAGTCTCACACCTACCCAAAGGGTAGATGCTCGACTGTCGATACTATACCCCGCATTCATCGAAAAGAATACGAGGTTTTCCCTAGGTAAGAAAAATTACATTTCAAACTTCGGGGCGATCAAGTTTTGCAAATTGAAAACGTGATCCCATTCTTCTTGCGTCATCAACTTACGTTCTTCAACGATCAATTGATGCAAGGTCTTACCGGTGTGGTAACCTTCGTGAGCAATTTCAGAGCAGGTCTTGTAGCCGAAGTGCGGCTTCAAGATCGTGATAATGCCCAAAGAACCCATAACGAGGTCCTTGCAGTGTTCTTCATTGGCGGTGATACCGTCAATGCACTTCGTGCGCATACCGTTCATGGCGTTCGTCATGACCTTCATGCCGAAGAACAAAGCCCAGGTGATCGGCGGTTCCATCACGTTCAATTCAAGTTGACCAGCAGAAGAGGCCAACATGACCGTGGTATCCAAACCAATAGCGATAAAGCTGGCTTGGTTCATAGCTTCCAATTCAACCGGATTGACCTTACCCGGCATGATGGAAGAACCCGGTTGCATTTGCGGGAGGTTCACTTCAGCCAAACCGCAGCGAGGACCAGAAGCCAAGAGACGCAAGTCGTTGCAGACCTTCGTCAACTTGATGGCCAAGCTCTTCATAGCGCTGGACAGAGCGACATAAGAGCCGCAGTCAGACGTAGCAGCGATCAAGTCGTCGCTGTTCTTGAGCGGGAGACCCGTCAATTCAGCCAAGTACTTGGAGGCCAAGGCAGGATAATCCGGGTGAGCCGTCACAGTCGTACCAATAGCGGTAGCACCGAGGTTGATCGTGCAGAGGTGAGCTTGAGCTTCTTTGATCGTACGAACTTCGTCTTCGATCGTGTGGCCCCAACCATGGAATTCTTGACCCAAGGTCATCGGCACAGCGTCTTGCAAGTGCGTACGGCCCATCTTCAACACGCCCTTGAATTCTTCAGCCTTCTTGTAGAAGGAGGCGACGAGATCTTCAACAGCCTTCAACATCACGTTGCTGCGGAGCAACAAACCGACGTGGAAAGCGGTCGGGTACGTGTCGTTCGTGGATTGACCAAAGTTAGCGTGGTCGTTCGGAGAAACCAAGTTGTAGTCACCCTTCTTGGAACCCAACTTTTCAGCGGCCAAGTTGCAGATGACTTCATTGCAGTTCATGTTCGTGGAAGTACCGGCACCACCTTGGACCCAGTCGGTCACGAATTGATCATGGTACTTGCCAGCGATCAATTGATCGCAAGCCCAGATCAAAGCGTCAGCGACGTTAGCAGGAATCGTGCCGAGTTCCTTGTTGGCCATGGCCGCAGCCTTCTTCACATAGGCGAAGCCGATGATGAAGAACGGTTCTTGAGCCATCGACATTTCTGTCACATGGAAGTTTTCCTTGCCACGGAGCGTTTGAACGCCATAGTAGCAATCATCAGGAATTTCCTTGCCGCCAAGGAAGTCATATTCAATACGAGACATGTTTAATTTGCTCCTCGTTAATTTAATTAAGGAAGGCGTCTTTTAAGGCGTCTCCGTTTATAAACTGCGCACCGTTCAACCGGCGTCAAGGCAGACGCCGTCGGTCCGTTGAAAGAATACGCAGGGTTTCAAAACCTTCCAACCCTGCTGGCTCTCATCCGAAAACAAGAACCAGCTAGGTCTTCCGATTTTGAGAATCTTTTACTTCACAACCTTGATAGGAATTGCCTTCTTCGGAGTCGGCAAAACTTTATCGTAGCCGCGAATACCTTGTTCGGCCATCTTGCGACGGACGAAAGCGATTTGGGTCTTCAACGGTAATTGCTTCGGGCAGAAGTCGTGGCAAGCCAACAAAGACATACAACCGAACACACCGCTGTCATCACCGATCACTTCATAGTAATCAGCGTCGTTACGCTTATCGCGCGGGTCCAAGCGGAAGCGAGCGATCTTGTTGATCGCAACACCACCGGCAAAGTCAGGACGCATACGGACAGTACCGCAACCAGCGATACAGCAACCGCATTCGACGCAACGGTCCAAAATCAAAATGTCTTCGGCCAACTGCGGATCCATCGGCTCTTCCTTGCGGCAGATGTCGACTTCTTCTTCCTTCATGTGAACCCACGTTTCCATGCGTTCACTCATGTTACGCATCCACTTGCCGGTGTTAACAGACAAGTCACCGATCAGTTCGAAGGCCGGTAACGGAGCCAACGTGAATTCCGTCGGCAAGTCACGGGTCAACGTACGGCAAGCCAAGCCCGGCTTACCATTGATCATCATGGCGCAAGAACCGCAAATACCGGCACGGCACACGAAGTCAAATTGTAAGGACGGATCTTGCGTATCGCGCAATTCGTTTAAAGCGATGAACAAGGTCATAGAATCGGATTCTTCCAATTCAAACGTCTGCATGTGAGGCACGCTAGCCGGATCAGCAGGGTTGTAACGCAAAATGCTGATCTTGAGCAGACGATGTTGCTTTTGGGTTTTGTTTTCACTCATTTTTCGTCGGCTCCTTAGGCCAAGGGTTCATCAATACGTTCGTTCTTGCCTTGCAAGCGCTTCGGCAAGAGGTGAGCATAAGGCATCAAAGCGTTCTGAATAGCGAAACGATCTGCGCCTTCAGCTTCCATCTTCGCACGGATTTCATCGACTTCAGCTTGACGCTTGGCCGTATCCGGGTGATCGATGTAGTTCTTGGCACCGTAACCACGCCAGCCCGGCGGCAATTCCATCTTCTTAACGTCGAGATCTTCGTAAGAGAGCGTCGGGAGCGTGTCGCCATCATTCCAAGAAGCCAACGTGCGCTTGAGCCACTTGCTATCGTCACGAACCGGGTAGTCTTCACGGAAGTGAGCACCACGAGATTCAGTACGGGCAGCAGCACCGCAAGCCACCGTCAGAGCAAGACGCAACATCTTTTGCGTACGATAAGCATAGGTCAATTCAGCATTGGCGCCCAATTGGCTCTTGCAGCTGACCTTGAAGGAGCGCTTGTAGAGGTCTTCCAATTCGCTCACAGCGCTTTCCATATCGGCGCCGCGGCGGAAAATACCAATCTTGGAAGTCATGATGTCTTGCATGCGCTTGCGCAACAATGCAGCATCTTCCGTGCCACCATTATTGATGAAGGCATCCAACTTGGCTTGTTCACGCTTGATGAAGTCGTAAA
Organism: Candidatus Aphodousia faecipullorum; assembly: GCA_018714205.1. Classification (GTDB taxonomy): domain Bacteria; phylum Pseudomonadota; class Gammaproteobacteria; order Burkholderiales; family Burkholderiaceae_F; genus Aphodousia; species Aphodousia faecipullorum. The sequence continues at coordinate 27,263 of DVNR01000077.1, read as the reverse complement.
CCGTAGAGGTCGGAATATCGATGACGTTTTCAGGCTTATCGCAGAAGTCGGCGATGTATTCACCAACCAACATACCAGCCACAACCGTTTCAGCCACAGAGTTACCACCCAAGCGGTTGAAACCGTGCATATCCCAGCAGGCGCATTCGCCAGCGGCGAACAAACCCTTCAACTGACGGCTTTCACCAGTGTAGTCCGTACGAACACCACCCATGGTGTAGTGTTGAGCAGGACGCACAGGAACCCATTCCTTCACCGGGTCGACACCCAAGAAGTAGTGGCAGATTTCATACACTTCACGGAGATTGTGCTTGATGTGGTGTTCACCCAACAAGGTGATATCCAACCAAAGGTGTTCACCGAAACGGCTCTTCACGCCCTTGCCTTGAGCAATGCGTTCTTCCATACGACGGCTCACAACGTCACGAGAAGCCAATTCCTTCTTTTCCGGTTCCACATCCGGCATGAAGCGGTGACCATCGACGTCACGCAACAAACCACCGTCACCACGGCAGCCTTCCGTCACGAGAATACCAGCCGGGAAAATACCCGTCGGGTGGAACTGAACAGCTTCCATGTTGCCCAACGTAGCAACGCCGGTTTCCAAAGCCAAGGATTGACCAGCACCTTCGCAGATCACAGCATTCGTGGTCACGCGGAACAAACGACCGGCACCGCCTGCAGCCAAAGCCGTAGCCTTAGCAACATAGGCCATCAATTCGCCCGTGATCAAATCACGGACAACAGCGCCGTAGCAGCGCTTGCCATCATGAATCAAAGCAATTGCTTCAACACGTTCCACAACCGGGATATGTTCAGCAATCACGCGGTCACTAACCGCATTCAACATGGCGTGGCCCGTGCAGTCAGAGGCAAAGCACGTACGCCACTTCTTCGTACCACCGAAGTCACGTTGGTTAATCAAACCGGCAGCTTCTTTGCGTTCGGTAATCGTCACGCGTTCGCCGTTAATAATGACCTGACGGTCACCAGCGGTAATACGGCTCCAGGGCACGCCCCAAGCAGCCAATTCACGCACAGCCTTCGGGGAGGTGTTCACGAACATGCGGACCACGTCTTGGTCAGCACCCCAGTCAGAACCCTTGACAGTATCAGCAAAGTGGACGTCTTCGTTGTCGCCCAAACCTTTAATCACATTACCCAAAGAAGCTTGCATACCACCTTGAGCGGCCTTCGAGTGAGAACGCTTCGGCGGCACCAGCGACAAGATGATGGAGTCATGACCGCGATGCTTGGCTGCAACAGCCATACGCAAACCAGCCAAGCCGGCACCAACCACCAGCACGTCGGTGTAGATGATTTTCATAATTACTTGGTCTCCTTGATCCAAGAGGGCCACCGGATTGACTGACAAAAGCCATCTCTCCGGTAGGGGTCTTCTTTTAAAAAGGTTCCCCAATTTCGTCTCAGCGCTTTATAACAAACCGTCAGCTTAGGGAAACCCAAGAGAAGCTTTTCTCTTTCACGAAAATCGGACTTCTTTCAGGGCTAGAAAGCCGAATCTCGAATTTGTAAGCTAACCGTTCTTGCGACCAAGTACGGACAAACACTCAGCCGAACCCCTCTCCTACGAGACATGTCACGCCCCGAGGAAAGCTCAATCGGATCCGACTTTTCAAAAAATCGCTCTCTTCCAAGAACACAACAAAGCTTCGGTCGTCACCTGAAAACTTCCGAAAGCAAACAATTCTTGGAAAATAACTATCCTTTCTCCAATCGTGTCAGCTTCAAGCCGCTACTTTCAGAGACTCCTAGAAAGAGTTTAGCGGTCGTTTTCTGCCGACACCCATAGGGAATACCCCGAAGTTTACACCAAACTACCGTATTCCGTGAATTTGCCGAATTTTAACGAAATATTTCCGTTGGATTTTTGACAAAACTCATAAATACTTCATCAATCTTAACAAGCACGAAAATCTACCGAGTGACCGTTATAATTGGGCGAGTTGCCTGATTGGTGCTGGCAACATCCCCATTTCTTCGGAGAAACTCATGAGTCACGAGATTATCCACACTGATAACGCTCCCGCAGCTATTGGTCCCTATTCTCAGGCCACCAAGGGCGAAGCCAACTTATTTACATCCGGTCAACTTGGCATTGATCCGAAATCCGGTGAATTACCTGCTGACTTTGAAGCACAGGCTCGGCTTGCTTTCTCAAATGTGAAAGCCATTGTTGAAGCGGCTGGCGGCGACATGACCAATATCATGAAAGTCACCATTTTCCTAACCGACATGGCTAACTTCCCTGTCGTTAATGCCGTGATGCAGGAATTTTGCCAATCCCCCTACCCTGCCCGTAGCTGCTTTGCTGTCGCAGCGCTTCCGAAAGGAGGGTTGGTAGAAGTCGAGGCCATCGCTCGCATCTAAAACTTAAAATGGCCGCAACATTTTTCAAGCCCAGAAAGAAAGGGGAAAAACTGGCTCCCCTTGCCGAGCGTTTAGCTAAAATCGGTCTTGTCCGGGACTGGGATTATGTTTTGCACCTTCCTCTGCGCTATGAAGATGAAACGGCCATTACTCCAATTGCCCAACTGACCGCCGGTGCCGCGCAACAATGCGAAGGGAAAGTTCTCCGTTGCGAGAAGATCCGCCGTCCTTCAGGTGAACAACTGCAGGCCTTAATAGCCGATTCAACAGGCACCGTAGCGGTTCGGCTACTTCACTTTTTCCCTTCTCAAGTCAAACAACTCGAACCAGGCCATAAAGTTCGACTTTATGGCACTGTGCGTGAAGGTTATTTTGGACCTGAGATGGTTCATCCGAAAATTAAAATCGCTTTAGACGGAGCCTCCCTTCCAACCACGTTGACACCTGTTTATCCGGCGGGAGAAGGCGTCACTCAACCTTGGCTAAGAAAGCGCATTGCACGAGCCTTACTCGATGTTGAAGTCAAAGACTTGGTGCCTGTTGATATTTTGAAAAAATTAAACTTGCCTGGGTTGTCCCAAGCCTTGCAATACCTGCACCATCCCCCAGTCGGCGCCAGCCTTGACGCTCTTTCTGAACGAACAGCGCCGGCTTGGCAACGACTAAAATTTGACGAACTGGTTGCCCAACAGGTCGCACTTCGTCTTTCAAGGAATCTGAAGGCGCAAAAAGTCGCTCCTGTGATTAACCCGATAGAGCCTAAAACTACAGAGAAACTTAAAAAACAACTGAGTTTTAAATTAACCGGTGCGCAAGAAAGAGTTCTGGAAGAAATTCGAACCGACTTGGCGCGATCGACACCAATGAATCGGTTGGTGCAGGGTGATGTTGGCAGTGGTAAAACCGTCATTGCCGCACTCTCAGCAACTTTAGCGATTGACGACGGATTTCAAGCAGCGCTGATGGCTCCGACCGAAATTTTGGCAGAGCAACATTTTTTAAAAATTGCTCAATGGCTGAAACCTCTTGGAATACCCATTGCTTGGTTAGCTGGCAAGCAAAAGAGCAAAGAAAAGCAAGCCAACCTACAGGCAATTGAGAATGGGCAAGCTCGCTTGGTGGTTGGCACACACGCCCTCATTCAAGACGGCGTTCGATTCAATCGACTGGGACTTGCCATCATTGACGAACAACATCGGTTCGGTGTCGCCCAACGTTTAGCCCTGCGGCAGGGAGATACCGTCCTCACCCCTCATCTGTTAATGCTCTCGGCAACCCCCATTCCCCGCACTTTGGCCATGAGTTATTTAGCCGATGTTGATGTTTCCGTTATTGACGAACTGCCTCCGGGCCGCCAACCGATCAACACTAAACTTGTGAGCCTGAACCGTAAGCGCGAAGTATTGGCCAGTATTGCCCAACAAGTCAAAGAGGGAAGACAAGTGTATTGGGTGTGCCCCCTAATCGAAGAAAGTGAAAAGCTCGATCTGACAGCGGCTACGCAGACCTATGAGGAGATCTGCCATGAATTGCCGCAGGTACGAGTAGGGCTTGTTCATGGTGCGTTGAATCCAGAAGAAAAGCAACACATCATGAAAGCTTTTACTGATGGACAAATTGACGTTTTAGTGGCGACAACTGTCATTGAGGTGGGCGTTGACGTACCCAATGCCTCTTTAATGGTTATTGAGCATGCCGAACGATTCGGATTGGCCCAATTACACCAGTTACGCGGTCGCGTGGGCAGAGGTGCTCAAAAAAGTTTTTGTATACTCCTATATGGAGAACTATCTGAAACTGGTAAAGAGCGCCTAAAAGTAATTAGGGAAACAACCGATGGATTTGAAATTGCCCGTCGGGATCTTGAAATTCGAGGTCCTGGAGAATTTCTCGGCGCTCGACAATCTGGCGTTCCGTTGCTACGGTTTGCCGATATTGAAAAAGATACAGAATTGGTTGAGGCCGCTCGCCAATTTGCTGCCCAATGGATCCAAACAGATAGCCAAGCCGCGGCCCAACATGCTAAGCGCTGGTTTAGCGCTAGCGAAGGTTTTTTAGACGCATAACGTCCTTTCTATTCCATGACACTGACTGAGCTCAAATATATAGTCGCTGTTGCCCGTGAACGCCATTTCGGTCGGGCCGCCGAGTCTTGCTTTATTTCGCAACCCTCGCTTTCTGTCGCTGTGAGAAAACTTGAAGACGAGCTGGGCGTTCACCTTTTTGAACGTCGCTTTCAGGAAATCTCGCTTACTCCGATCGGTGAAGCCATCGTGGAACAGGCTCAAAAGGTACTGGATGAAGTGCACCATATTGAAGAAATCGCACTGCAAGGACAAGATCCACTATGCGGTCCTCTGCGCCTCGGAGTGATTTTCACCATCAGTCCTTACCTAATGCCAGGTCTTGTGCACAAGATGCTAGAGCTTGCTCCCAAGATGCCTTTGATCCTCACGGAAAACTATACCGGCGAGCTGCTTGAGCAACTGCGCGCCGGTCAAATCGACGTTGCAATAATGGCGCTACCGATCCATGAGCCTGGTTTAATGCTAGCGCCGTTATATGATGAAGAACTGGTCGTCGCTGTGCCACACAATCACCCGTGGGCCAACCAAAGTGAAATTCACCGTGAAGACGTCCGCACTGCCAACCTCTTATTGCTCGGCAAAGGGCATTGTCTTCGTGACCAAGTGCTTGCCATTTGCCCGGAATCCAATGGCAAAAACCGCCAGATCACCAGCCTGCAAAAAACAGTGGAAGGCTCATCGCTTTTGACCATTCATCATATGGTCGCACAAGGACTAGGAATTACCGTGCTGCCTAGCTCGTCCCTCAAAGAAACGTCTGGGGATGATTTAGTCAAAGCAATTCCGTTTAACAAACCGACGCCAACCCGAAGGGTCATCATCGCATGGAGAAAAAGCTTCACTCGCCTTGCTGCCATTGACATGATCCGACAAGCTGTCAGCAGCCTACCAATGGAAGGTTGCCGAATGCTAAACCTTCCACCAGTTAGCTCTGTCTCAGATGAGTAATTGACTAACGTTGGCCTAGCTGATCTGCCAACACTTGATTGCGATCGTAAGCAGCCTGGATGGCTTCATCCATCATATCCATGAAATGATGTTCGTCCATGACACGCAAAGCCTCGGCTGTCGTACCCCCCTTACTCGTCACATTGGCACGCAATTTCGCTGGGGACTCATCGCTTGCAATCGCCAGCTTCCCAGCTCCCAGTACGGTAAGGATCGCCATGCGACGGGCCTGCACAGGATCAAATCCGCGCTTAACCACAGCCGCTTCCAATGCTTCAATGAAACGGAAAACATAGGCGGGACCCGATCCAGAAACTGTTGAAAGCAAATCCAATTGCATTTCACTTGATACTGGGATGATTTCACCCATCACCTGGAGCACTTCTTTAGCGGCAGCCTGATCTGCCGAGCTTAAACTAGCGGGCATGTAGACCCCAACCACGCCGGCTTTCACCAAAGCTGGCGTGTTCGGCATTGCGCGAACAAGATGATCAGAATGGAGCCATCGAGTTAGATCCGCGATTCGCAAACCCGCCGCAATGGAAATGAACAATACATTTTCATTGAGATAGGATCTAATGGACTCAATTGTTTCAAACATTCCTTGCGGTTTAACGGCTAATACGACAATTTGAGCCTTGCCGAGCCAATCGCCAACAGACAGATACGTATTTACGCCATATTTTTCTGACAGGCGATCGCACTTGTCTTGGTTGCGATCCAGTACATCAATTAAAGAAGGATCAACGCGGTTGGCCACCAGCCCGGCAACCAAAGCGCCCGCCATGTTTCCACCGCCGATCATTGCAATTCGTTGATTCATAAAATATTCCTTTAAATTAACTTTTGAAAATTATCACGATTTTCACAAATGATTCTTATAGTTTCGTGCACCGAAAATCGCCGATCCAACACGAACCATTGTTGATCCGGACCGGATCGCTTCCACAAAATCTGCGCTCATTCCCATCGAAAGCGTATCTAGGGCATACTCTTGCCGATATTGATCAAAAAGCACTCGCATTTTTTGAAACGGCACATATTTTTCCTCCTCCCCTTCCCGAGGCTTCGGGATGCACATCAAACCTCGTAGGTGCAAATTCGGCAAGGTGGAAACCGCATCTAACAATTCATGGAGTTGCTCTGGCGCGACACCACTTTTAGTGTCTTGATCATCAATATTCACTTCCACTAAGACATTGAGCTTTCCCAGTGAACTAGGACGTTGCTCTGATAATCGGGTGGCAATCTTGACTCGATCCACACTTTGAACCCAATCAAAGTGTTCCGCCACTAAACGGGTCTTATTGGATTGCAAAGGGCCGATAAAATGCCATTCAAGTCTCAAAGCCGGAAAATGTTCGCGAAAATACTGAACTTTTTGAGCTCCCTCCTGGGCATAATTTTCACCAAAAGCCAACTGGCCACAGTGGATTGCCTCCTCAATGTGTTGCACGGCAAATGTTTTGCTGACTGCAATCAAGCTGACATCGTGTTTGGCATGTTCTTTAACGATACATTCTCTGACATGTTTCAAATTCTCAGAAATCGTCATGTTCTCTCCTCTTGACCAACACAGTATACAATGCAGCCATCATTGCCAAAGAGTTACTTAACTATGCAAGATGTCCTTTTACACTGTTGCTGCGCTCCCTGTTCTGCTGCCATTTTAGAGTGGATGCTCCAAAACGAGTATCTTCCGACACTTTTTTATTTCAATCCAAACATTTACCCCGACACAGAATATCTCATTCGAAAAAATGAATTAACCCGTTACGCAAAAAAACTGGGGATAAGAGTCATTGAAGGAGATCATGATCATAAGGCGTGGAGACAGATCGTCAAAGGATTTGAATTACAGCCAGAACGCGGAGAACGTTGCCAGCTTTGTTTTAACTACCGCTTAACTGAAACAGCCAGAGTGGCAAGCGAAGAAAAAATTTCCCTTTTTACGACAACTCTTGCTTCAAGCCGCTGGAAAAATTTAAATCAAATTCTCAAAGCTGGGCAACTGGCTCAGACGCTTTATCCCCAAACCCAATTTTGGGATAAAAACTGGCGAAAAGGCGGCCTTCAAGACCGGCGCAATGCTCTGTTGCGTGAAAATGGTTTTTACAACCAACTGTATTGTGGCTGCGAATTCTCAATGAATCGACTTTCACAAGAAGAAATTGAACATATTTTGAATCGTCCCATTGATTGTGCCTGCTCTCAATGATCAGCATGTTTCGAGGCACGCCTCGCGCTTAAAACAAACACAAAACATCCGAGCGCAATCATGGGAATAGAGAGCCATTGTCCTTGACTAAGTCCTAGGGCTAACAGTCCCAAAAAGGAGTCTGGTTCCCGGAAATATTCCACAGCGAAACGCATAACGCCATAGCCAATGCAAAATAAACCAGCGACTTGACCTGACGGTCGCGGCTTTAACGAATAACACCACAAAATGGCAAAGAGTAACAATCCCTCCAATGCGGCTTCATAAAGTTGAGAGGGATGTCTTGGCAAGCCATCGCCTGCCCGAGGAAACACCATGGCCAGCGCAAAATCAGATGAGCAAACGCGACCCCACAACTCACCATTTATAAAGTTTCCAATGCGACCAAAGAAAAGTCCCAAAGGAACCAAAGGCGTGACGAAATCTGCAACTTCAAGGAAATTCAAAGCACGTGTTTTAGCAAAATAAGCCATGGCAACAATGACGCCAATCACCCCGCCATGCGCACTCATGCCCCCATCCCAAATGCGAAGGATCGCCCCTAAATGCTCAATGTAATAGCCTGGTTGATACAAAAAACAGTATCCTAAACGACCACCCAAAATCACCCCCAACACACCAAAAAACAACAAGTCCTCGACCTGATCCGGCTTGATTGCTCGCCAGGCTTCCTTTTTGGATCGATACATGGCCAGCACCCAAAAAAGTGCGAACCCAACTAAATACATCAGACCGTACCAGTGAACAGACACCGGACCAACTGAAAAAGCGATAGGATCAATTTGGGGATGAACTAACATGCTAGAACAACGAATATTTTCCAAGACTTCTCATTGTACCTACCTTTTTGGTTCCATCCTGTGTATTCTCGCGTAATACTCTTTGTGAGTAACTAGTCTTTTTTTGGATGGTAGCTTTTATGCAACTTTATTCTTCTTTCACCGAGGACAGCCTAGATAAATACTGTGCACAGTTAATTAATCGACGCCCCCTTGTGCACTGTATGACCAATGATGTGGTCCAAGAAATCACCGCTAACGTTCTGTTAGCCTGTGGTGCCTCACCGGCCATGGTGATCGCAGAGGAAGAAAGCGCGCAATTTTCTTCCATTGCCGATGCGTTGCTAATTAATGTCGGAACGCTCACTTCCGAACGATATATCGCCATGAAGCAAGCTTGTGAAGTCGCACACACTTGTCAAAAACCATGGGTTCTCGATCCAGTAGCTATTGGACCGATGACCTGGCGCAATAACTGCATTATCGAGCTTATGAAATATTCGCCGAGTGTTATTCGCGGTAACGCCAGTGAGATCATTTGTCTGGCTGGATCAGGTAGCGGTGGTCACGGTGTTGACAGCATTAACGGCAGCGACGAAGCAATAAACGCAGCTCAGATGCTCGCTTCACATACTGGAGCGATTGTTGCTGTCACTGGCGAGGCAGATTTCATCACTGATGGACATCGCACCGTGACTATCAATGGTGGTCACATCATGGCTACCCGGGTAGTTGGCACAGGTTGCTCACTTGGCGCATTGGTCGCCGCCTTCATCACACTCGATAACAACACGTTAGATGCGTGCGCTGCTGCACACGCACTTTTTAAGCGCTCTGAAGAATTTGCAGTGGCCCACGCACAGGGACCAGGTTCTTTCCATAGCGTCTTTTTAGATGCCCTCTATCAGATTTCTCATAGAAAACAGAATGATCAATAAAACTACTCTTGATTTCCGCGTCTATCTGGTTTTAGATCCAGACTTGACCGCTCAATTTGGAATGGTTGAGACAGCGGTTGCCGCGGCGCAGGCAGGTGCTGGCTTAATCCAGCTTCGAGCTCCTAACTGGAAAAAACGAGCTTGCTATGACTGTGCCATCGCGCTAAAGAAAGCATTGCGCCCGTTTCATATTCCTCTGATTGTCGATGACCATGTTGACGTTGCCTTGGCAGCTCAAGCTGACGGTGTTCATGTCGGTCAAAAGGATCTTCCCATTGAAGTAGTTAGACAACTTGTAGGCCCAGACATGATCGTAGGGCTGTCAATTAACAATTTGGCGCAGCTTGAAAGCATGAATCCTCATCTTGTTGACTACATTGGCGTAGGCCCTGTTTTTGCGACCACAACAAAAAAAGACGCCGATGCCCCCATCGGAGTCAGTGGCTTGTCGAACATCGCCCAATTAAGTCCAGTGCCCGTTGTCGGCATTGGAGGCATCAATGAAGAACGAACAGTAGAAATTGCGCGCACAGTTGCGGACGGTATCGCTGTCATTTCCGCTATCTGCGGCCAGGTTGATCCCGGCAAAGCCACCAGAAACCTCCTAGCCGCTTGGCAAAAGGGACGCTTATCATAAACATCTCTTTGCAATTTCCATCCGTGGAAACGCATGACATGCTGACACACAGGTTAGAATAAGGTCAGCCTTCTGTTTGTCCGATTATTATTTTTGTTCATGAATGAAATTTATAAAAAGCCGATATTGAGCGGGCGTTTTACGTTAGAAGATGCCGAACGCATTACAAAGGTGCGCCTTCTTGAAGAAAATCCTGCTCTAAGCTGGGAATTAAGCGACGCGAACCGAGCGACTCGACAAGCGGCGACAGCGGTTGGTGAATCGGCCGATATTGCAACTTTTTTACGTGAAAGAGCTCGCATTGCGGAAAAAATGCTCGTAGCGAAAAACCCTCAAATCGACACCGAGCCCCTCACGCTAACACCGCCTTGGTGGTTGACCGCTGGGCTAGCTGGAGTTGCCTTTTTCGCCGGTTTGCTAACCGATCAATTTTCGGCCACTGGGTCTCGCATCAATTTGCTTTCGCTACCTTTTTTTGGGATCTTGCTTTGGAACATTCTTGTTTACGCCATGCTCTTTTTCTCGAGTTTGCGCTATGGTGAAAAACGAGACTTCTTGGGGCTGAGACGATTTTTTGAGTTTTTAGAAAAGCGGATCACAACAAAATCGTTCCGGAATCCAAAGAATCTAGCTACCCTGATGGATCCACTGGCAGGTCACTATGCCGCTCGGGCCTTTCATCTTGCGGCCTTATGCTTTGTTCTCGGGATGATCGCAAGTGTTTTGCTTCGCGGGATAGGGACCGCCTACACCGTTGGCTGGGAAAGCACGTGGTTCGCTGAAAGCCCGGAAATCGTCTACCAAATCATTGCACTAGTCTATGGTATTTGCACGAATTTTCTCGGCCCCATGCCTAATATTTTAGACGTGGCCAACATGCGATTTGACCGCCTCGCGATCAATGGCTACGAAGCTTCGGCCAGCTTATGGTTGATGCGCATGATTGTAATGCTCGCCATTTTCGTGGTGATTCCACGTGGGCTACTTGCTCTCAAGCATACATTTCAAATTGCCAGGATTCGCAAACGCTTCCCGTTGGATTTAGAGAACCGCTACTTCAGCAACATCATGAGAACCTGGCGATCCGAAGCAATGAGTTTGGATCTTGTCGTTCCGGACTCCGTTCAAAGTAAAAATCTGCTGGAAAGCGCTTACCGATTTGCTGAAAATTTAGGCTTTGACTTTAAAGAAATTAAAACGCATAACTGGAGTATTGAAGATGGCGATGCTCCGTTAACCTTGGAAAAAAACGGTCAATCCCAGCAAGTTTGGGTTCTTTTTAACGCCACTGCGACACCGGAACAAGAAGTCCAAGGGGTAGCGCTACAAGCATTAAAAGAGAAATTAAGCAAGACCCCCATCATTCTCATGGTGGACTTGGCAACATACCTTGCTCGTTTTGGCGACTTCAATGACCGCATTGAATCACGAAAAGAATTATGGAGAGACTTCGCCAATGAGCTGGCACTACCGGTCATTTTTTATCACTCCGGCCTACAGCCCGATGATCAAACCTGTGACGAATTAAAACTTGCGGCAGCGCAAGCATTGTAGGGAAAAGTCTTATGACAGACATGCAACTGATGCGTATTAATTTGAGTTTGGTCTCACACACCAATATTGGTAAAACGACCCTTGCTCGAACACTTTTGGGCAGAGACATCGGAGAAGTGGCCGACCGACCGCATGTGACGGAAACGACAGATGACTATGTTCTTATTCGTGCAACAGACGGTTGTTCTGAGCTCGTTCTCTGGGATACCCCTGGGTTTGGTGACAGCGTTCGTCTCGCCTCTCGACTTGAAGGACGTGCCAACCCGATCGGTTGGTTCTTGTCGGAAGTTTGGGATCGTGTTTCTAACAAGGCTTCTTGGTTAAACCAAAAGGCACTTAAGCACGTTCGGGATACAAGTAGCGTTGTCTTATATCTTGTCAATGCCAGTGAATCGCCTGCTGCCTGCTCTTACATAGCTGCGGAAATGAAGATCCTCACGTGGATCAACAAACCTGTCATTGTTTTACTTAACCAAATGGGCAAACCTCGCGAGCCTTCAATCGAGTCGGCTGAAATAAAACAATGGGAAGACTATATGGCGGCGTTCCCCTTGGTCAAAAAGGTTTTACCAATGGACGCTTTTGCGCGTTGCTGGGTACAGGAATTCGCTCTCTTTGACGCAATTGGTGACGTGCTGACAGCAGAACAAAAAGTCACTTATGAATCACTTCGTGAAGCCTGGTCAAGACAACGTCGCGCGATTTATTCCACGTCAGTGGAAGCCATCGCCAATTACATGACCCAACTGGCAGTCGACCATGAAGAACTTTCCGAGTACTCGTTGACTGAGCAAGTGAAGGACTGGGGACGACGTTTAGGAGTCATCAAGTTGCAAAGCGGTCCGATTGAAGATGCAAAAAATGCTTTGGCTGCCAGGGCTGCAGACTCCCTTTGCGCACTTACACAACGTCTGATTGACGCTCATGGCATTGAGGGAGCCGGCGTCAAACGAGAAATCCTCCGTCGTCTAAAAACCGACTGGACCGTACACACCGCCGCTAACCCGAAAGGCGCGGCTATTGTTGGCGCTGTGGGCACGGGCGCAGCTTCCGGTCTTGCGGCCGATTTAGCCACCGGTGGATTGAGTGCCGGACTTGGCACACTCTTAGGAACAGTCATCGGCGCAATCGGAGGCGCTGGCGCTGCCTTAGCTTATAACCAGGTCAAAGGTGTTCATGGCACACGCGTGTCTTGGAGCAAAATGGCGATGCAAAATTTTTTGCTCGAAGCGATTTTGCTTTATTTAGCTGTCGCTCACTTTGGCCGCGGGCGTGGCTATTGGGAAGAAAGCGAAGCTCCTGCCTTCTGGAAAGATGTTGTGATCGGAGAAATGAAAAAGCAACCACAAGAATACGACACAACGAATTTGACAGATCCAGATGCTATCGAATCGCTTAGCAGTAAAACGACCGATACCGTCATTCGCGGTGTTCTTTTTGCACTATACCAACGCGCTCCATAGCCATAGAAAAACTACGGTGACAGGCTTTGCCCTGTCACCAACCTTTGCCCATTGCATTCCTGAGTCCGATGTCCCTTGAGACAAAGATGTATAACCGAAACAAAACGCCGATATTCTAAAAAACAAGAGTCATTTTTATCGAGCCAAGGGCTGTGACAATAGGGATTTATGCCCTACTGTCAATACGTTATGGTCAATACAAGGTCCTTGCTCAATCTCAGAAGTTTCAAGATACGAGTTAACAGAATAAGCAAATCAAATGAGCTTGGGGAAAGGTTAAACCCATACCCGTTCTAGCAGGACATCTTTGGAACGTGTGACTACAGCGTTTGTACTGCCCTACCGGTGATTGAACTTACGCAAACAGATGCAATTTGTCGTTTCAGAAAAATCGCCTCAGTTTTAGGTACACCTACCGAGTTGGAACTAGAGATAACAAAAAAGGGTGTTGAACTTTTGCAACACCCCCTTTAATGGCAAAGATTCTAGTTGCCCTTCTTAGGGAACCATATCTTGTGCATTTTCATGCTTCATCGGCTTTACAAAGTCTTCGCGTTTGACGCCCAGATAGTCTGCAATAGCGGCAGCAACGAACACGGACGAGTAAATACTCAAGCAAATACCGATTGTCAATGCTAAAGCAAAATAATGAAGCGCCGGACCACCGAAGAAAAACATGCACAGCGTCATCGCCAACGTGGACGAGTGGGTGATCACCGTACGGGAAATCGTGGCTGTAATAGCCGAGTTGATGATCTCATCCGTACTCGCACGACGCATCTTCTTAAAGTGTTCTCGGACACGGTCGAAAATAATCACCGATTCGTTAACCGAATAACCGAGCACAGCCAAAATTGCCGCAAGCACTGGCAGTGAAAACTCCCACTGAAAGACAGAGAAGCAACCAAGCACCAAGATGATATCGTGCATGTTAGCGATAATGGCCGAAACAGAGAACTTCCACTCGAACCGGAAAGCCAAATACACAATGATCCCGAAAACCACCAAGAGCAGAGCTGTCAGACCGTCACTTGCGAGCTCTTCACCAACTTGCGGTCCCACGAACTCAACTCGAGTCATGTGGGCACCGGGTTCTGTTTGGTTTAAGACCGCCATGACCTCTTTGGCTTGCTCACCGGAGGACTCCCCTTCAACAAGCGGCAAACGGATCATCACATCACGAGCCGTGCCAAAATTCTGAACCGCAGCCTCCACGCCCAACGATTCTTTAATTTGCTGTCGAATCGTTTCCGTCGGTGCCGCGTTCGGATAAGTCACTTCCATCACGGTACCGCCGGTGAACTCGATCGAAAAAGCCAATCCATGGGTAAAGAGGAAAAATACCGCCACCAAGAATGACACCACCGATATGGCGTTCAAAATCTTGGAATAGCGCATGAATGGAATCGTGCGCCGAATTCTAAAAAACTCCATCACAGACTCCTTTATTCAGTCGGTTTCCAGATCATGCCGACATGTAACCGTTTCAGTTTCTTCTGTCGACCATAGATAAGGTTAATCAACGCACGGGTTACGACCACCGACGTAAAGATGGAGGTCAAAATACCGAGACAGTGCACCACAGCAAAACCGCGCACCGGACCGGAACCGAAAATTAACAGTGCGATACCAGCAATTAAACTCGTGATGTTCGAGTCCAAAATGGTGTTAAAGGCCATACTGAAACCTTCATGAATCGCCTGTTGAGGCGTTCGCCCTTCACGGAGTTCTTCGCGAACACGTTCGTTAATGAGCACGTTCGCGTCAACAGCCATACCTAAAGTCAATGCAACGGCGGCAATACCTGGTAATGTCAACGTTGCTTGAAGCATCGAGAGCAAGGCCACCAAAAGCATCACGTTGCACGTCAACGCAAAGACCGAAACCGCGCCGAAGACTTGGTAATAAAGGATCATGAAGATCGACACAATCGCAAAGCCGTAAAGCGTTGAGTGGAAACCCGCCTCAATATTGGCCGCGCCCAAACTCGGCCCGATCAAACGTTCTTCGATAATTTCCATCGGGGCCGCCAAGGAACCAGCACGTAGCAAAAGCGCTGTATCCGTAGCTTCCATCGTGGTCATTCGGCCGGAAATTTGCACTCGTCCCCCACCAATTTCTTGGCGAATCACAGGAGCCGTCACCACTTCGCCCTTACCTTTTTCGAAAAGGATGATGGCCATTCGCTTGCCAACGTTATCTCGAGTGACATCTTGGAAAATACGAGCTCCCCGGCTATCGAGCGTCAAGTTAACCGTTGGTTCTTGGGTTTGTTGATCGAATCCCGGCTGAGCATCGTTTAAATTATCACCGGTCAACACCACCTGACGCTTAACCAAAATGGGATTGCCTTCACGATCGTAATACAGCTCGTCACCGAAAGGCACAATCCCGGAGGACAGTTGGGCATACGCTTCTGGCGAATCATCAACCATTCGAATTTCCAGCGTTGCGGTGCGTCCCAAAATATCTTTCGCTTTGGCCGTATCCTGAACGCCCGGTAATTCCACAACAATACGACTTGCACCTTGCTGGGCGATCACGGGTTCTGCCACGCCAAGTTCGTTAATACGATTGTGCAACGTAGAAATGTTTTGCTTCAAAGCGTAGTCTCGCACTTCCGTAAGAGACCGATCCGTCATTGTTGCCACAAGGCGATAAGTTTGACCATCATCGCGATCGGATAGGGTTAGATCGTTATGGGTGTTGCGTAGCAAATCCCGAGCCTTCGCCCGTTCTTCTTCGCTACGGAACGCAATTTCAAGCGATGTTCCGTTGCGAGTGATACCTGATTGGCGAATACGCTCTTCTCGGAATTGTGTTCTCAAATCTGTTGCAATGGCTTCCGCGCGCTTATTAATCGCCGCATCCATGTCCACTTCCAATAAGAAGTGAACACCACCGCGCAAATCCAAGCCGAGATACATCGGCAATGCGTGCAAATTAAGCAACCACTCCGGTGTATTCGGCACAAGATTCAGCGCGACAACATAAGAAGGGTCCGACGGGTCTGGATTCAACAGCCGCTCAATGACTTCTTTTGCCTGTAATTGCAACTCTGCCTGAGTCGGATCAAAACGAACACGCAAGGTCGCTTGCTGAGCCCCTTGCTCAAAGAAAATACCATTCGGCGTAATCTTGGCTTCTTGTAGCGCAGCCTGCACACGCTCGTAGGTATTTTCATCGACTTTAATCGTCGCTTTTTGGCTCGAGACCTGAACGGCAGGTGACTCGCCAAAAAAATTCGGCGCTGTATAGATCACACCGATCAATAAAGCAACGACAATAACGATGTATTTCCACAATGGATAACGATTCACGCTATGTCCCCAGAAAAAACATAAAAAGAGAACGGCATTACAACGCTCTCTTTATATCCGATACCGTAAAATCTCTCGTCAAAATATGAATAATCGCCTTTGAGAATCAAAGGCGATTTTTATCATATTAGAATGATTTAATCGTATTTTTCGGTAAAACGCGTTGAATGGCAACGCGTTCCATCGTCAGCGTCACCGGTTGATCTTTCACCGTGGCAATTTGCACAACGATATATTGCTCGCCGACTTCAACAATACGACCGGCGATACCACCCGCCGTCAAGATTTCATCGCCCTTGGTCAAAGCGCTCACCATTTGCGCATGCTCTTTCTGACGCTTTTGTTGGGGACGGATCAAAAAGAACCAGAACACAACGAAAATCAAAATCAACGGCAAAAGGCTGCCGACAAAACTAGCCATATCACCGCCTGCGGTAGTTGCCGTTTGGGCATAGGCATCCGAAATCAAAAACATGAATAACTCCAACTAATAGTCAAGCAGAAATTACTTTCTGTCCCGAAAACAACGGGGTTTTTTAATTATACGGGGCTTTTGTGACAAATTTAGTCAGTTAAACCCCGCATATGCAACCGAGTTTTACCGGTTAGTCCACTCCGCGAGCACGATTTTTATGAAATTCCTCTCGCCACTGAGGGAAACGATCCTCGTCCAATGCGTCACGAATTTCCTGCATCAGATTAAGGTAATAACGCAAATTGTGAATCGTATTTAACCGAGCTCCTAATATCTCATTGACCTTTTGCAAGTGATGCAAATAGGCACGAGAGAAATGACGACAGGCGTAACAATCACACGTCGGATCCAACGGACGCAAATCATCCTTATATTTGCTGTTGCGGATTTTGACATCACCGTAACGAGTAAACAACCAACCGTTTCTGGCATTTCGAGTCGGCATCACACAGTCAAACATATCAATGCCTTGACTGACGCCTTCCACCAAATCTTCTGGCGTGCCGACCCCCATCAGATAGCGAGGTTTATCCTCAGGCAACTTCCAAACAATGTGCTCCATGATACGGTGCATTTCTTCCTTTGGCTCACCAACCGAAAGACCGCCAACTGCGTAACCATGGAAACCGATTGCCTTTAAACCTTCTAAAGATTCTTCGCGCAAATGTTCATACATCCCCCCTTGAACAATGCCAAAAAGCGCATTGGGGTTACCGAGGCGGACAAACTCGTCTTTACTACGTTTAGCCCATCGAAGCGACATACGCATCGATTTTGCGGCCTCAGCTTCTGTAGCCGGTCGATCGTTGATTTTATAAGGCGTACATTCATCGAATACCATGGAGATATCCGAATTGAGAACCCGCTGAATTTGCATGGAGACTTCAGGAGTCAAGAACAACTTATCGCCGTTAATCGGTGATGCAAACTTCACACCCTCTTCGGTGATTTTGCGAAGCCCATTGAGAGAAAAGACTTGAAATCCACCCGAGTCTGTCAAAATCGGCTTATTCCACCCCATAAAACGGTGCAAGCCTCCGTGTTTGGCGATAACATCCAACCCAGGCCTCAACCACAAATGAAACGTGTTACCCAAAATAATTTGAGAACCGATTTCTTCCAATTCGTTCGGCGCCATCGCTTTCACGGTACCGTACGTTCCCACCGGCATAAAAATCGGGGATTGAACAATCCCATGATTAAGTTTCATTTCCCCGCGGCGAGCTTTGCCTGAGGTCTTTTTAAGAGTAAATTCCAAACTCACTTCGCATTCTCCGGCTTCTTTTCCAGAAGCATTGCATCGCCATAACTGAAGAAACGGTAATGTTCACGGATGGCGTATTGGTAAGCGGAGTCAATCCGCTCTTTGCCTGCCAGGGCTGACACCAACATCAGCAACGTTGATTTAGGCAGGTGGAAATTGGTAATTAGCGCATCAATAATCTTGAATTCATAGCCCGGTTTGATAAATAACCGCGTGTCACGGGCCCCCGATTGAATGCGCCCCTTCTCAACGGCGGCACTTTCTAGAGCTCGCAAGCTCGTCGTACCAACGCTCACTACACGCCGACCTTCGCGTTTGGCCCGATTAACCGCCTCAGCCGTTTCCTCACTGATCGTGTACCACTCGGAATGCATCACGTGCTCAGAGAGCTTTTCAACTCGCACCGGTTGGAAAGTGCCTGCACCCACATGTAAAGTGACAAACACCGTTTGAATACCCTTCGTATGCAACGCGTCAATCACCTCATCGGTGAAATGTAAGCCCGCGGTTGGCGCTGCCACCGCGCCAGGCGTTTGGGCATAAACCGTTTGATAACGCGACTCATCATTTTTATCGGCTGCGTGTTCAATGTAAGGCGGCAAAGGAACCTTGCCGAAATGATCAAGTACCTCAAGGACTGGGTGCTCAAATTGCAAAGCAAAAAACTCCCCCTCTCGGCCAGTCACTGTGACTGTTTCCATGCGACCGTCCGCCTCAAAAATCAGGCGAGTGCCAGCTTTGGGGCTCTTGCTGGCGCGCGCCATTGCGATAGCGGAAAATTCACCCGTGATGCGCTCCATTAAAAGCTCAACAGCCCCACCCGTTTCCTTTTTGCCTAAAAGGCGTGCCTTTATCACTTTGGTGTTGTTCATCACCAAAAGGTCGTCCGGGCGCAGCAAATCCACAATGTCGCGAAAATGATAATCCTTGAGCGCATCGGGCATGACATGCAACAAGCGACTTGATGCTCGATCGGCTAAGGGAAATTGTGCAATTCGATCTAAAGGCAGATCAAAATCAAAATCAGATAAAAGAAGTTCGTGTTCAGACATGGCTTTACCGGCCAAAAAAAGTAAAGGAAACGCAATCTTACCGAAATGCGGCCCGTTAATAAAGAGTGGCAACCTCAATGAAAGAAATTCTAGCGGCACTCTTGCAAATAAGAATGATTCTCGTTATTATGTTTACACAAATCTTCTTTTCTTACATATATCGTAAGGTTCACGAAAGAATTCTTCGGTAAAGTACACGGTAAGTAAGAAGTTTGAGCTTCTTTCCTGACGATAGGGGCCAATAAGGGGTGGAAACTAACGTCGGAAACTCTCCCAGCTCAATGAAAGATTGGCGTTGCGTTCTCCTTGACAACACCAATCCGACAAGTCCTAAAGACTTCTTTGGTCCAAGTGAAAACCGGCGCAAATGCGCCGGTTTTCTTTTTACAAAATTGCCGGCGATCAACGTGCAGCGATCGCCGGGGGATTTCACCATTTACTTAATAGTGATGCGGACCTCAGAAGGAACGCCATTTGTCAATTTCCCAGGCTTGGCGCCACGGAAATCATTTTCGGCTTGAACACCTTTCTTTACTGCTTCCTCCACTTTAGCCTTTAAAGCAGCTAACTCTTTGTCGTCTTTTGCATTAAGCGTGACTTTGAATTCGCTGTTGGCTGCAATGGCATTCACAGACACACCACCATTGAAGTCAGTGATCATGCATTGTTTTTGCGACGGAATCGCTTTTTCAATCTCTAGAATTGCACGTGATGCAGCGTGAACGGCGTTGGTATTGCCATAAGAGCCGTTGCTATGACCGCCAGGACCTTGCAATTGAACCGTCATAACGCCGGAGACGTCCGCCATAGCAAGGCCGGCAGCCATCGAACCGAGTAAAGCAACCAATAACTTAGCCTTCATAGTTTTCTCCTAAGTGCCTTGCAATGAATTAGTACATATCTTCAGTGGTGCGAGCACCGATCGGATCTGCGGCCGGAGCAATAACCTGACCGTCACTCGTATGGTAACCGGCAGCGGTCAAACCCATTAGGATCATGCGGAAGATACGTTTGCCTTCGGCAACATTATCACCAGGGATACCCCATTCATTAAAGGTATGTCCACCACCGCTTGCCGCTGGCGTATGAACGTTAAAGTTCACGGTCGGCACACCAACAGCAGCCGGAACGTTGTCGTTTAAGCTTGCCGCACCGGTCGGCAGTTCCTTAATCTTATCGATGCCAACCGTTTGAGCCGTTTGCCAATAAATTTGGGAGGCAACGTCATTGTAGTCGGGGCGAGAATAAGCCGGGCGATCACCGAACCAAACCAGTTCCATCTTCACGGCATTCTTGTCACCAGCCTTCAAACCATACTTGGCGTTTTCTTCATCCAACGCAGCCTTGAATGTGGGCTCAATACGAGAACGAATTTCGCTCAAAGGTCCTTGCGTAGGCGAACGCATATCGACCATCAGCGTGCAAGAACGTGAGCGAGAACCGTCGGTCGCATCTTCACAATCCGCAACACCCACCGTGTATGTTGTTCTTTCCGCCTTCTTGTCAGTATCCCATGCCGTCTTCAGATCTGCAATCTTCGCAATGGAGCGCGTCATCGCCATTAAAGCGCTCGGAGCATCCTGACCGCCCATCTTATAGCCGGCAGGTTCGGTGTACTTGATTTCAAAACGATAGCTACCAAGGTAATTGAAAATACCGGAACCTGCGCGTGTCGAGTCTGCACCAAAGTTCGCCACAAAGTTCAAAGCATTATTACCCTTGCCGGTATCTTGGTTGTAGCCATACAGCTGTTTCATGCCGCAGAGGTTACCTTTGCCCTCTTCACCAGTGGTACCGCACACCCAAATGTCATAAACCGGCTTAATGTTGTATTTCTTCAACATAATAGCTGCAGTCAACACACTGGTTGTATTGCCCATTGCATCAGCAAAACCCGGCACATAGATACGATATCCGCCTTTCTTTTGAGCGTCTTCGAGATTCGCATAACGAACGTAAGCTTTCTTGTAGTTTTCGTCTTGAATAATCTTGCCGTTCTTATCGAAATGCAATTCATCCTTAAGTGCTGCTAGTTCCGCCGGTGTTGTCACAATGGCGTCACTGGCTTTTTGCAGCTTCACAGGCTCATACGGAGAGTCCGCAGGAGGCAAAACTGCCGGGTTCACCGTATCGGTATGACCCTCTAACAGAACTTTCGGGAATTGGCCCTTATAGCTTTTTGCATCTTTTTCTTGAGAATACGTCCCGGGAATACGAACGCAAACGTTATAAACAGGCAAACCGTCGACTTTTTGAATACCAGCACCTTTGATGATGCCTTCCGGCGTCGTCATAATGTCGCTCTTGTCAAATCCCCACTCTTCAAGCATACGGCGAGTGATTTCTTCGGCACGGCGCATTTCATAACGAGAAGGCGAAGCAATGCGTGCAATTTCCATGTGCGTATTGAAACGGAACTGAGCATTTTCATCGCTTGTCAGCTCAGTGAGCATCTTTTGCATGACCGGGTCCTTGTAGATGGTTTCGGTCGCTTTTTGCACGTCGGGGCTAACCTGCGGCACAACGGCCCAAGCCACACCGGCAACCATCGCCAAGCCGACAGCCAATGCGCAACGAGTCTTTTGCATAAAAAACCTCCAATAAGCATTGCGTTTTTCGGGATAAATCATTTTTATTCTCGGCCGTCACAATCCCAGTGAAAATTGGTACAAATACTAAGGGTTTTCGCCTAGACAATTCGCAGGAAAGTTGATATTTCGCATTGTTTTTTCTTGCCACAATGACACAATGTCGTTTCCTTTTTAACGGCAAGCGATCATGCTGATTTCTATTGCTTTATTTTTGCTGCTTCAATTAACCGGCGAAGCGATTTCCCTGGCGTTTGGACTGCCAATCCCGGGACCTGTTTTCGGAATGCTTTTTTTACTAATCGGTTTCTTTATCAAAGACGATTTAATTGAACGAGTTCGTCTCACCGCGTCAGTTCTTTTGGCGCACTTAGCCCTTTTATTTGTTCCTGCCGGCGTTGGCATCATTCGCCACTGGGAACGCATCAGTTCCGAATGGCTCGCCATCGCCGCCATTTTGGTATTGGGCACCGCCATTACCATGGTGGTCACAGGGGTAACCGTACAGTTTGTTGCCAAACTCATGGGAGTTGACGATGATGACAATCAGTGAACTGTGGGCTCACATGCAAACCAATCCCGCCCTGTGGCTGTGCGCGACATTATTGGCGTATCAGATCGGCATCGTTGTTTATCGAAAAACTGGCTTTCTCACGCTTTTTTCACCGTTTGTGATCGCTGTCGCGATTTTGATTCCGCTTCTATTTGTGACAGGCACCTCGTACGACACTTTCTTTGAGGGAGCACAGTTTGTGCATTTTCTTCTCGGACCCGCTACAGTGGCTCTAGCAGTGCCTCTTTTTGATCAACGCCTTCGACTTGCGAAACTTTGGGCCCCTATTTTTATCGGAGTCATTGTCGGTTGCACGGTGGGTGTCGCATCAACCATCGTGCTCGGAGTTCTATTCGGCGCCTCATTTGAAAGCATCATGTCCATGGCGGCTAAAAGTGTCACAACCCCAATCGCCATGGGGATTTCGGAAAAAATGGGAGGCATTCCTGAATTCACAGCCGGTATTGTGGTTTTAACAGGCATTATCGGTGCATTGATCGCGATGCCTCTATTTAAACTTTTCAGAATTCGTAAAAGCTACGTGCAAGGCTTTGCCCTAGGCGTTGCTGCTCACGGCATGGGCACCTCACGAGCATTCCAAATTAATAACACAGCGGGAGCTTTTTCTGGCCTTGCAATGGGATTGGCCGGTCTTGTGACGGCTTTCCTTGCACCTGCAATCGCTCCTGTTCTGCTAGAACTTTTAATGCATTGACCTTGAAAACAAAAAAGAGGTGTTGGCTGAGTCCAAGCGGACCTTAACAACACCTCCTTTTGCTTGACGATCGGAATAATTAGAACGTATCGGCAATCTCCTGCGCCAATCGCTGAGCCAGACTCTTGTCATCGGCTTCAACCATCACACGTAGCAGCGGCTCCGTGCCGGAAGGACGAATCAAAATGCGTCCACGCCCCTTCAAGATTTCTTCGGCACGGGCGACGGCCTCTGTCATCGGTTGATGGGCTTTCCAATCGAAGCCCTTTTCTATGCGCTTATTAATAAGGACTTGCGGCAAAAGCTTCAAATCGGCGGTTAGCTCCGCCAACGTTTTACCATGGCGCTTCATCGCAGAAAGAACTTGAAGACTGCTCACAATACCATCTCCGGTACTTTGGCAATCTAAAACTAACAAGTGACCGGAGGTTTCACCACCAAAAATCCAACCATCTCGAGCTTGAAGTTGCTCCATCACATAACGATCGCCCACTTTCGCACGAACAAATTCAACGCCAAGTTCACCCAAGCGTTTCTCCAATGCGTAATTGGTCATGAGCGTGCCCACAGCCCCTTTGACAGGTTCTCTTAACATACGGTCCCGGATCATGACATAAAGTAATTCATCACCGTTATAAACATGACCGTAGGCGTCAGCCATAATCAAACGATCGGCATCTCCGTCTAAAGCGATACCGACATCGCAACCGTGCTCAAAAACTCGGCGTGACAGATTCTCGGTATGGGTAGCGCCAACACCGTCATTGATATTAAATCCGTCGGGCTTATCGCCAATGGTGAAAACATCTGCTCCCAACTCATGATAAACACTGGGGGCAACGTGATAGGCGGCTCCATTGGCACAGTCAACCAAAATACGAAGTCCCTTCAAATTGACATGACTGTCAATTGTTGACTTACAAAATTCAATGTAACGACCCGCAGCGTCTTCCAAGCGCCAGGCCTTTCCCAAATCGTTACTTTCAACACACTCGAATCCGGCATCCAACTCCCGTTCGATTTCCAGTTCGACTTCGTCAGGCAACTTCATACCGGACTCGGAGAAGAATTTGATGCCGTTATCGTGATAAGGATTGTGACTTGCGCTAATTACAACGCCAGCGTCAGCACGTTGACCACGAGTAAGATAAGCGATAGCCGGTGTCGGAATCGGTCCACATAGAACCACATCCACACCCGCGCTGGAAAAGCCTGCTTGAAGCGCCGCCTCCAACATGTAACCGGAAACCCGCGTATCCTTTCCGATGACCACTCTGACGTGACGATGTCCCTGAATTCGACGACGAAGCACTCGACCCGCCGCTTGGCCTAACTTCATCACAAAATCAGGCGTGATTGGAAATTCGCCAACTCGACCTCGAACACCGTCGGTACCAAAATATTTTCGACTCATAAAAGCCCCCTCTATCGGGATGATTCTGTCTTTAACCAAATTTTAAACGCATCCACCGTTGCCGCAACATCATGGACTCGAACAACGGATGCCCCTTTTTGTGCGGCAATCAATGCGCCCGCCACCGAGCAATAGCTTCTTTCGTTGACCTCTCTGCCCGTGATTGCCCCTAAACTGGATTTGCGCGACAAACCTACCAAAATTGGATAGGGTAAATGTGCGAACCGATCGGTATGAGCTAATAGCTCAAAATTCTGATCAACGGTTTTAGCGAAACCGAATCCATAATCCAAACAAATTCGCTCTCGGGCGATGCCCGCCTGTTCGCACGCGTTCGCACGTTCAAGCAGATAGGACTCTACCTCCAAGATGACATCCGCATACTCTGTTTTTTTCTGCATATCCGCCGGCGTTCCCTTCATATGCATCAAACAAACGCCAACTCCACTGGCAGCGACAACCGGCAATGCCCCAGGCTTTGTCAATGCGCAAACGTCGTTGATAATATGAGCGCCCGCATCAATTGCGGCCTTCATCACTTCAGGCTTACTTGTGTCGACAGAAATAACGGCTCCCGTCTTTAAAAGCTCCCTGACAACAGGTATGACCCGAGCGATCTCTTCTTCAACAGAGACATTCGCGGCGCCGGGTCTGGTTGATTCCCCTCCAATATCTAAAATGTCAGCCCCCTCAGCCAATAACTGCTCTCCATACGCAATTGCTTCAGATACGCTAGCGTGAGTCCCACCATCTGAAAAGGAATCTGGAGTGACATTCACGATACCCATAATCAATGGGCGTTTGATCTCCAATTTTTTTGATCCGCATAGCCAACGCATAACAAACTCCTATTTAACGACGCACCATTTTACAGAAGAGACAATTTTCCCCAACCTTGCTTTTCTTGGTTATTTTGCAGGTAAGATGCCACTAGTCGTTTCTATCAAAAATCTACAATCATGTACAAAATTTTCTTCACAACAATTCTTCTAGCCATTTCAGTTTCCACAACGCCCGTCTTAGCATCTGATTCCCTGTTTGGCGCCATAAAGGATGCCGGCAGAAGTATCGGACATGCGACGCGGGACATTACACGCGAAATCGGGCATACAACGCGAGACACCACAAAAGAGATTGGGCAAGCTTTCAAAAGTGAAAACTCTGACAAAAAGGGTGCTGACAAGAAAAAAAATGACCTTAATGAGAAAAAAGGACAATAAACTGAACTTACTGGATCTTGTATAGTAAAAGGCAGAAAAAAAAGCTGTTGCTCTTACCGATCTTGAGGAGTAGAAAATGAATGATGCTCATGAAATGTTGCGTATTGCGCGCGAACGCTACACTACCAAACACTATAACGGTCAAAAAATTCCCCGTGAAGCCATTGAGGAGTTGATGGAAATTTTGCGTTTAGCGCCATCGTCTGTTAACTCCCAACCTTGGAAGTTTTTCCTAATCTCTTCTGATGAGAGCAAAAAACAGTTTGCCGAAACTGTCCTTGACTTCAACAAAGAGCGTGTTCTACTGGCTAGCGATGTCATTGTGTTTGCTGTCCCTGAAAAAATCTCTGAAGAGCATTTGCAAAAACTGTTAAATAAAGAAATTGCGGATGGTCGCTACAAAGGACTTGAAACTGAAAGCGGCCTTGACGCTGGTAGGCGACATTTTGTTGGTCTTCACTCTAAAACAGTCGCAGATTCTTTAGCTTGGGAAACCGCGCAAACCTATATCGCCCTAGGCATTGCGATGTTTGCTTCTGCGGGAATGAATATTGACTCAACTGCGTTAGAAGGACTGGATTACGAGAAAGTTGACTCGTTCCTTAACTTAAAAGAAAAAGGCCTTCGAAGCGTCGTGGCTTTGAGTTTAGGCTATCGAGCTGAAAATGACAGCAATGCTGCTCGACCGAAGTCTCGGTTAAACATGGAAGACGTTTGGACAGTGCTTTAAGGCCAAAAAAACGAACAGTTTTCTTGGGAGCTTGGAAAGTTTTTAACGTTTGCTATTGCGTTTTATAGAATTTTCCTGCATAATGCTCACTCGCACTTGAGGCGGGGCGTAGCGCAGTCCGGTAGCGCGCCTGCTTTGGGAGCAGGATGTCGGGGGTTCGAATCCCTTCGCCCCGACCACGTTTCGGCAGAAACCGAACCGCCCGTAGCTCAGTTGGATAGAGCATCGGCCTTCTAAGCCGAGGGTCACAGGTTCGAATCCTGTCGGGCGGGCCAAATTAGTGGTGGGAGTAGCTCAGTTGGTAGAGTCCCGGATTGTGATTCCGGTTGTCGTGGGTTCGAGTCCCATCTCCCACCCCACCGCTTCTTCCTTATAAGATTCCCAGATTAAAAATAAACGACATGCAGTCGTTTATTTTTTGCCGCACAGAAAAAGCCCAAGAATCGATTTCACTCTTGGGCTTTTTTGCAATTTAATGGTAAAAGTTAGTTTACTTTAAGCTCACGCAAGGCTTTGATACGTTCCTCAATCGAAGGATGAGAAGCAAATAGCGAACCGATACCGCCACTGATACCGAATCCCTTCACATTGCCCGGCAATTCATTGGCCGGTTGACCACCCAAGCGAGCCAACGCGTTAATCATCGGAACCGTTGACCCTAACGCTTTAGCAGCACCAGCGTCAGCCTGAAACTCGCGATAACGTGAATAGGCCATCACCAACATGGAACCCAACAAACCGAGAACGATGTCAAGAACCAAGCTCGTGATGAAATAACCTGCGCCCGGACCATCATCTTCATTGCGCAAAATGACACGGTCCACAATGTTCCCAATCACACGTGATAAGAACACAACAAAAGTATTAATCACACCCTGCATCAAAGTCATGGTCACCATGTCACCATTGGCAACGTG
>DVNR01000076.1 GCA_018714205.1 Candidatus Aphodousia faecipullorum | reverse complement strand
AACCGCCAAGGCCGTGGTCGCCGCCGTACGCTCAAGCGTCAACCTTGCGCTATCGACAAGCAACACGGGTTCACCCGTTTCAGTGGACATTAAAAGCGTCCAAGCTGTCACAACATGACCGTTTTCTTTGACGATATAAGGCGAAGTTTTAATCCCATAGACGCCCGCGCTCATCCACACGCCGCTATAGTTGATGAAATCGCCATGACCGGCTGGGAAAATCGTCTGGACCTGAGCCGGCTGCAAAGCCTCTCCCCGCCCCAAAGCGCCGAACATGCTCTCAAGCGTCTTCATCACATCGACTTGGGGCAACAAATCGGCGACTTCTTTATCAGTGAGTACTTCAACTGCCATTGTCGCTTCTCCTTAGATGTCGCCCTGTGCAAGGGCATCCTTTTGATTTAAACGGGCTTTGGCGCGTTCAATTTGCTCCTTGACACGTTCAGGCGCTGTGCCGCCAAACGAGCGGCGAGCCGCCACACACGCTTCAAGCGAAATGTATTGATGAATGTCCGCGTCGATCGCATCGGAAAATTGGCGATATTCCTCCAAAGTCATTCGTTCCAAATCCGTGTTGTGCTTCACGCAATAATTCACAATGTGGCCGACGATATGGTGGGCTTGGCGAAATGGAATGCCCTTCCTGGCCAAATAATCCGCCAAATCCGTCGCGTTGGAGTAGCCTCTGCCGGCGCCCTCGCGCGTTTTATCGGCATTGACCGTCATCTTCGTGAGCATCGGCGTCAAAATGCGCAAACTCATGTGTAGCGTATCCACTGAATCAAATGTCGGTTCTTTGTCCTCGCTCATATCCGTGTTAAACGCCAAAGGCAAGCCCTTCATCATGGTCAACATCGCTTGCAAATTGCCAAAGACGCGACCGGTCTTGCCGCGGATTTTTTCAGCGATGTCCGGATTTTTCTTATTGGGCATGATGGACGAGCCCGTGCAGAAGTCATCGGAGAGTTCAAAAAAGTGAATGTCTTGGCTCGCAAACAAGACGATTTCCTCACACAGACGGCTTAAATGCATCATGCAAATGGCGGCTGCGCTGTCAATTTCAATCAAATGATCTCGGTCGCCAATCGTGTCAACGGAATTTTCGCTCGGCGCGCTAAACCCCATCTCACGAGCGGTCATTTCTCGGTCAATGTTAAAAGTGGTGCCCGCCATTGCCGCCGCGCCCAATGGGCAGACATTCAAGCGCTTATATGCATCCTCAAAGCGACCGATGTCGCGCTCAAGCATCCAAAAATAGGCCATCATCCAATGCGAAAACAAAATCGGCTGTCCGGTTTGAAAGTGGGTGTACCCCGGAAACATTGCCCCCATGTACTGCTCGGCCTTGGCGATGATGGCGTTTTGCAATGCGCGAATCGCCTTCAAAATTTCAATCACTGCATGTCGCGCATAAAGTCGAACGTCCAATTGCGCTTGGTCGTTTCGCGAGCGAGCGGTATGCATTTTGCCGCCGACAGGGCCAACGATTTCGGTGACCCGGCGCTCAATGGCCATCTGAATGTCTTCATCGGCGACATCAAAAACAAAGCGGCCCGCTTGAACCTCCTCTCGAACCGCTTCCAGACCCTTAAGAATTTGCGCCGCTTCCTCTTCGGAGAGAATTCCCTGGGCAGCCAGCATATGAACATGAGCCGTGCTGCCGATAATCGAAAAAGGCGTTACACGTTTTTCAATTAAAATCGTTGCGTTAAATTCTTCCACTAAATGATCCATCGGCAAATCGAAACGACCGCCCCACATTGTCTCGGACATGCTTTATCTCCTTTTAGGCCGAAAAACTGGAATATTTTAAAAAGCGCTGAGACGGAAACCAATGCGGATAATTGCTTAATCTCCTATCCAGTCGATGCCTGACGCATCGGACTGTCTCTCAAAAGTCACACCATAGATAGAAATATTTAATACAAAATCATTCTTTTTGCTATATATTGTATTTAGTTTAATTGTGAGTAATTTTTTTTCGTCCGGCTATTGATATCGCGGTCATTTATCCCTAATATCGCGGTGTCAATAAATGAAAACAGTTAAACATGTTGACCACCGTATCGGGGGAGACAACCTCCGAGAAAAACGCGAGATGAACGTTTGGACGACGAACATCTTTTTAAAACAAGTTACTGTTGTCGGACTAGCTTCGAAGCGAGAGTGAACACTCGTCGAAGACAAGATCCTGAGTCCTTGGGTAAAAGCCTGTACCCTCGGCGCTAGAACGCAACAGTGGCACTTTGGGGGAAAGGCATTATGAACTCCCAAAATGTTACGGCGAACAACGAGTCCCAGTTTCAGCGCTCGATGCAATTGCGCCATTTAATCATGTTGAGTCTTGGCGGCGTAATTGGCAGCGGACTCTTCTTTGGAACGGGTCACATCATTGCGAACGTCGGTGCCTTCGGCACGGTGCTCGCCTACTTGATTGGCGCCTTCATGGTGTACCTGATCATGCTTAGCCTCGGGGAACTCTCCGTGGCGCACCCTGACCCCGGTTCATTTCACCTTTACGCAAGCAAATACATTTCCCCGGCTTCTGGTTACGCCGTGGCCTGGTTGTATTGGCTTAATTGGACGGTCACGTTAGGAACGGCGTTTACTGCCGTGGGCTTTGCCATGCAATACTGGTTCCCGCAGGTGCCGGTTTGGGCATGGTGCCTGATTTTCGGCACATTGATCTTTTTGCTCAATGTGATCGACACGCGGTTTTTCGCTGAAAGTGAATTCTTCCTTTCAATCATCAAGGTTGTGACAATTCAGGTTTTCATTGTCTTAGGCGCTTGCGCCTTCTTTGACGTGATTCCTTTCGGAGAATCCGGCTCGCCTGGTTTGACGCACCTCGTTGGCGATGGTGGATTGATGCCTAACGGCATCACGCCGCTGCTATTTACCATGGTGACGGTCTGCTTTGCCTACTCAGGCACGGAGTTGATCGGCGTTGCCGCGGGTGAAACCAATAATCCGGAAAAAGTGATTCCGATGGCAGTGCGCGCTTCGCTTTTGCGCCTTGTGATTTTCTTTGTGGGCACGGTGCTGATTGTGGCGACGCTCTTGCCGCCGGAAGCTGCCTCGGTCTCAAAGAGCCCCTTTATCACCGTCTTTGAG
>DVNR01000075.1 GCA_018714205.1 Candidatus Aphodousia faecipullorum | reverse complement strand
ATTTCAGCCATTTGAGGTTGAATTTTGTAAAATGCGGAAATTTAGCTCTTCAGCAGCGGAATTTTGAAAGACTAATAACGCATAAAAATGGAACTCTATCGAGATATCAGTATGAGTTTTCCGGAAGACATTTGGTCGCTTGACGTTGTCTCACGGTATTTTCGAACTCATGTATTTTCAGAAGCGGCCATATTGGATGAGAGACGCTATTTTCTCCGGGCCGCGTTGTTTGTGCCAATTGAGGATGGATCGGATTTCGTCTGGGGTGTTTGGTGCGAGGTAAGCCAAAAAGATCATGATCGTTACTTAAAAGCTTACGTCGAAGAAAAAACGGGTGAGATGGCTCCCATTAGCGGTCAATTAGCCAATGAATTGCCTTGTTACGAGGGCAGTTTAAATTTGCGTGTAAAGTTAATCCCCAATCCGTTCGGTCGCCCTAAAGTGCAAATCATTGGAGACAGCACCTTAAAAGATGATCAACTCAAAGGGATTTCTCTTAAAAAACTCGAAGAGTTGAATAGCGTTTTATTTGGGGATGACGAGGAAGAGGCCGAGTCGATTGAGCCTTGAGCTTAAAAAGCTCCCGCGGGAGCTTTTTAATTTAATGAGTTCCGGTTGAACCAAAACCGCCTTCGCCTCGAGTGGAGGACTCAAAATCATCGACAATATTCATCTGCATTTGAACAACGGGGACAATGACCAGTTGCGCAAGGCGCTCCATCGGTTCAATGGTGAATGGTTCTTGTCCTCTATTCCAGGTTGAAATCATCAATTCGCCTTGGTAGTCAGAGTCAATTAGCCCAACGAGATTGCCTAGAACAATGCCGTGTTTGTGTCCCAGACCCGAGCGCGGCAAAATGAGCGCAGCGTAACTGGGATTGGCCAAGTGAATGGCGAGACCTGTTTTAATCAAGACCGTTTGCCCGGGGAGGATTGTCAGAGGCGCATCAAGCATCGCGCGTAAATCGAGACCTGCGGCTCCCTCGGTTGCGTAAGAGGGCATTTTGCTTTTAAGCCGGTCATCCAAAATTTTCACATCAACCTGCATCGGGATTATCTCCTTTTGTTTCTTTTGTCGATTATGATTGCCATGATAATGGCAAAGGAGAAGCAGGAAAAGGCTGTGATGACTAAATCCTCTTGTGAAGTGGCACCGCCATAGGCAAAAAGAACGAAACTGAAAACAACAAGAAACAAGGGATAGTACTTCGCGCTCACTTTTTTCCGTGCAACAGGACGTTGCGATCGAGGACGATCATCACGAAAGGCCTCCTGAGGGTCTCGAATGACGGGAGCCTGCTTGGCTGAGTCTTGGAAAAGATCTGTGCCAGCTTCAACCTGAGCTTGAACTTCAGCCTTCATTTGTTCATCGGTGACCCGAAGCGCTTTCAGTTCTTGAATGCTTTCACGATTGAGCTGATCGACAAAGCTTGCAAAATCGCCATCTTTAGGTTCGAGAGTTTTAGGATCAAACGGTTCTTTCACATCAATTCACCTCCTGTGCGATTTTTGCGATGAGCGCTTGGGCAACCGCGTCTTTGCTTGCTCTTGTCAGCGGTGTCGCAGCGTCGCGCTCAACAAAAACCACAGCGTTCGTGTCTTGATTCATTGCGTCCTTGACCAAGTTGGCGACGATGAGAGGCACATTTTTTCGGAAAACCTTCGCCCGGGCATTGTCAATAAGGTTATCGGTCTCGGCGGCGAACCCCACACAATATGGAGCATTTTCTAAAGCAGCGACACTGGCTAGAATGTCAGGATTTTCGACAAAACTCAATGTGGGCGCTCCGGTAAACTCCTTTTTGATTTTGTGGGTTGACGGAGCGTCTACTCGCCAATCAGCGACGGCGGCGACACTTATAAAAACCTCATGTTGGCTGACCTCTGCCATGACGGCGTTATACATGTCAAGCGCTGTGACGACGTCAATTCGTCGAACTCCTGCAGGCGTTTTCAATGTTGTTGGACCGGCAATTAATGTCACTTCGGCACCAGCAAGCACAGCGGCTTTCGCAATGGCGAATCCTTGTTTTCCAGAAGATAGATTGGTGATTCCTCGCACGGGATCTATCGGTTCGTAGGTGGGACCTGCGGTAATGAGGACACGGCAACGATCCAACAGTCGGGGTGTCAAGGCTCCTTGCATCATTTCAAGAATTTCAGAGGGCTCAAGCATCCGACCGCTACCTACGTCGCCGCAAGCCTGCTCACCGTTGGCGGGACCGAAAAAGATGGCGCCGTCTTGAATAAGTTGGGCAATATTTCGCTGAGTTGCGTTGTTGTGCCACATATATGTATTCATGGCGGGGGCGAAAGCAACCGGACAGCGAGCTGCCAATATAGCGGCGCTAAGGACGTCATCAGCGATACCTTGAGCCGCTTTGGCCAAAATATTGGCAGTGGCTGGCGCAATGAGCAAAAGCGTTGCATCACGCGTTGCATCAATATGCGGGATGGCGGTTCCGGCTTGATTACAATCAGACGTGATCACTTGATCGGCTCCGAGCGCCTGAAAGGTTAATGGGGTGACAAAACGTTGCGCAGCTTCGGTCATAATAACCGTGCAACTTGCTCCGTTTTTGATGAGGCCCCTGAGCAATTCGCAGCTTTTATAGACGGCAACCGAACCGGTCACGCCCAGTACAATTTTTTGCCCTCCCATCACAGCTTACTCCTTCAATGCTATACAGTGGCAATCAATTTTTATCCTTGTTCGCATTATAGGGGCAAGGCAACGTAATGTGCCTGAGACAGCGCCAAGTATCTCATTTTATGTTTGTAAATCGCAGCTTTCTGCTGACCGCTGATCTAAAGCCGTGTAGGTCTCCGTATTCAACCGAACCTTAAAGTGTGTGCCGAGTTCGCTTTCTATCAGATCAACTTGCCAGCCGCATCGATTGCATATACGTTTGGCGATTGATAACCCAAGGCCGGACCCGGGTTTTTCAGAGGCTCCACGACTAAATGGAGTGAAAAGTTTTTCACGGAGTTTGTCACCAAGTCCGGGGCCGGTATCGATGACTTCGAAGCCATCGCTCAATTCTCTGACGGTGACGGAGCCGTGATCGGTGTAAGTGACGGCATTTTTAATTAAATTGTTGGCAACTGTTCCTAACAGCACAGGAGAAAAATGCCCTGAACAAGATTTTTCACTTTCAAAACGAAGTTCAACATTTTTCGTTTGAGCGGTGCCTTCCCAGTGGGTTACCACCTGTTTCAGAATATCGCCTGCGCAGTCAGTCTGTTTGTTTTCAAGGGGTTCATTTCGCGCAAGCTGTAAAAAGATGGCTAGCAAATCGTTCATTGTCTGTGTTGCGGTCACAATTTGTTCTGTGTATTTTTGAGTTTTGGGATCGTTTGATTGCAATTGCAACAGTTCTGAGCTCGTTTGGATAATGGTCAGAGGAGTTCGTAATTCGTGGCTGACATCCGCAGTGAAAAGCTTTTCACGTAAAAGGGCTTCATGAAACTGCTTTAAGGCCTTGTCACAGATTTTTGCCAGGTTCCCGACTTCATCGTTGTTAACGGGGATATTCAGTGGCTCGTAGTGACGGGATTGGGCCATGTTTTGTATCGCATGAGAGATAGTCTGGATTGGTGTCATGATCTTTTTGCGGATCCACCAATATCCGAAACATAAACTGCAAAGAAAAATGAGTGAAGCGCAGACAACGATTAACGTTTTGAAAACTTGTTCACTTTGCTCAAATGTGAATTGGTCCCGAAGCAGAAGATAATTATGTCCGTCATTGGCTGTGTAACGAAAAGCAAAATAGGATTCGCCCGGTTGCACGATTTCGTTATAGCCATCGGGAAGTTGTTGAAATCTCACGGGTATTCGCGTCAATCCCTCACGATCACCATAAAATGAAATCGATGATGGAATTTGTATTTTTTCGCCGGATTGTATCTCCTCAATCAATACCAAAGTTTCCTCTTCAAGGATGTTGCTGATTAGATTGCGTTCCATGAATTCGGTTGACTCATGCATGGCAAACGAAAAAAGCACAACAATCAAAAGAGTTTGGCATAGCCAACCGATTAAGAGCCTGTGTGCGAGCCCGAAATGTTTAAGCATGATCTTGATTTCCGCAAATGGACCACCCCAAACTCGGATGAGTTTTGATGAGGGCCGTGTCAAAGGGTTTATCTACGGACTGACGTAAAAGGTAAATGTTGGTCCGAAGACTGTCCGAATCTGGGACAGAGCCGTTCCAGACAACCGTTTCAAGGTGCGAGCGGCTGACAATTCCCGGGCTTTTTAGCATCAACTCTCGCAAAATCGCTAAGCCGATAGGATTAAGTTTGATTTCACGTCCGGCACGCTTAACGGTCAGTGTTTGCAGATTCATGACCAAATCGCCGACTTGTAAAAGATTGCGATTGTCTCCGTAGGTTCTTCGAAGCAACGCATCAATTCGCGCTGTCAGCTCTCTAAGGGCAAAAGGTTTGACTAAGTAGTCATCCGCGCCGACTTCCAGTCCTCTGACTCGGTCATCAATGCTGTCGCGGGCAGTGAGCATCAAAATAGGGACATTGTTGTGTTGTTTTCTCAGTGTTTGGCAAATGCTCAACCCGTCAATTACCGGCAGACCAATGTCCAGAACGCAAAGGCTATAGGATCGACTATTTAAACGTTCGAGTGCTTCTGCGCCGCTGGGAGTTGTTTCAACGTTATATCCTTTAAGGACTAAATAATCTCGGATATTGGAAAGAATCTCCAGATTATCGTCAACAACAAGTATCGGGAAAAACACAGTAGCCTCTTATTGTTTGATAGGGTGCGAAGTGATAGGAAGAATTATTCATTTCGCCGTTCCAATAAAAACAATTCATATTTTATTTGACAGAGCGCAATTTTGGTTTTTGCATAAAGAGGACTGACTCGTGTCAATATTTTTGACAGATTTTTAACGGGCCTTTGACGCGAGTTTTACTGTGCTCATGCGACGCTATCAACTAGGTTAAATCCTTCAGATAACGTCATGACAACGATACAAAAAACACGTCTCTACAACCCTTGGCTTTGGTTTGTTCTCCCGATTTGGTGCCTACTATTTTTAGTGTATTTCCCACCTCATCAATTTGATGTTGCCATCAGTCAGCTGTTTTATGTCAATAACGGGTGGCCTTGGCACGGGAACGCTTTTTTCTCACAAGTATTGCACAAGGGAACAAAGGCGATTCCGATTGTGATCGCCGTTGGCGTTCTTTTCCAAATTGGGAGACTTCTTTGGAAAAATCAGAAGACTCGGGAGTACCCGGCAGAGAGGCTGTGGCGTCTGGTATGCGTTTTCTTATCGATGCTTTTTTGTGTTGTCGTCGTTTGGTGGCTAAAAGAAACGACCGGCGTCAGTTGCCCTTGGTCAACGACACCATTTGGAGGCGATCGTTCAATTACCGATCCGGGATGGTCTTGGGTTTTTCGAGCGGGCAACTGTTGGCCAGCTGGTCATGCTGGAACTGGATTCTGTCTTTTCGGGTTTTATTTTTATTTTCGTGACAGGCGGCCGACTTTAGCCCGTTGGGTACTCTTAGGTGTTTTTATTTTCGGTTTCATCTGCGCAACCGCTCGAATGATGCAGGGGGCTCATTTTGCCTCGCATGGCGTTGCGACCATGATGATTGATTGGTTGATCAGTGCGGTGATGTATGTTCTTATTTTTGATCGTAAAAAGATTATTCATCGGTTCGCGAATGTACGAGTTTGTTCGAGACCGGTTGCTCTTGTCTTGATAATGGCTTTGTTTTGGACCGTCTTTTTAGATATTCCGTTTTGGCGCTCAATGATTTTGTCTGTTGGGACTGAGGCTGATTTCATCGCCGAGCGTCTCATTTTAATCGCGACATTATTTGCCAGTTTCTTTTGCATATCAATCGCTGTGATTGAATTGTTGAGCGTTCTTCCCGGTTGGCTTTTCGCAGTGATTCTTTCCGTATTGTCTATTTCCGGAATTATTTCTCTAGTTGCGTCATTACTTTACGGAACAACGATGACTCCCGATATGGTTCGCAACTTTTTGGAAACCGATCCGAGAGAAGCCGGCA
The DNA here is from genome assembly GCA_018714205.1 of Candidatus Aphodousia faecipullorum. Taxonomy (GTDB): domain Bacteria; phylum Pseudomonadota; class Gammaproteobacteria; order Burkholderiales; family Burkholderiaceae_F; genus Aphodousia; species Aphodousia faecipullorum. The sequence goes on along the minus strand of DVNR01000075.1, from coordinate 15,706 downwards.
TGTATTTCTCTGTCACGCTGGTGGTGTTGTCATTGTTTCTTCTGTTGCCGGTGGCGGCTGTTTTCGGGGCTGCATGGGAAAATCAGAGTTTGTGGTTAGATAAGGTTAAACGTGTTGGGATCGCATCCGGGTGCTTAATTGTTGGTGCTTTATTGCTTTTTAGCCAATTGCAGCCTTTTTCGGCGGCGATGAGAAATGACAAAAGCGCTCGATACCTTATTGCTCCTTTTAATGTGATTTATTCGACGGCATCTACGCTTTTACGCGATAAAAGTACCGATGGGGCACGTGTTCGGACTGTCGTGGATCATTCGCCAGTGATGACAATTACCCCGAAAAAACCAACTGTCATGGTTGTTGCGATTGGAGAAACAGCACGATCGGCCAGCTGGCAGTTAGCCGGCTATGAGCGAAAGACAACTCCAACGCTAAGCACATTAGATCAAATCATCAGTATTCCGAATGTCATGGCTTGTGGCACAAGCACTGATGTTTCATTGCCCTGCATGATGAGTCGAATCGGGCGGCGCGACTATGATCGGGATCGTATTTTGTCTGAAGAGTCGCTGCCAGCCCTCTTGCAAAGGGCAGGAGTAAAAGTCGTTTGGGTCGATAATCAATCCGGTAGCAAAGGCACCAGTGACGGTGTGCCAACCGTTCATCCGTCTTTTGACGCTCGATATTGTCATGACGGAGAATGCTTTGATGCGGTTTTTATCAATGAGTTGCATACGCGATTAAAGGAGGCGAAACCTGGAGAGACAACAGTGTTATTTTTCCATATGATGGGCTCCCATGGTCCGGCTTATGACCGACGTTCGGAAGAACAAGATAAAGTTTTTGGACCTGTATGTCAGGATCCAAGTTTTAGGGGGTGTCGACCCGAAGAAATTCGACACGCCTACGATGCAAGCATCCACTACACGGATCGAGTGCTCTCTGACTTAATCAAGACGTTACAAAAGCAGTCTTCCGTAAACTCAGCATTTATTTATGTCTCTGATCACGGGGAAAGCATTGGTGAAAATGGGTTCTTTTTGCATGGGGCGCCATTTTACATGGCACCCGATGAGCAGAAAATCGTTCCAATGATCATGTGGACTTCAAAGAGCTTTGATCAAGCTTTTAACTTGAATAAACCGGCTCTTCGCGATGCGGCTAGCGATGTGGTGACTCATGATCACCTGTATCACACGATTTTAGGGATGCTGAAGATTAAATCGAGCACCTATGATGCGCAGTGGGATCTAACTGTTAAGCAATGATTTTTAGCTAAAGTCTTTTTACGCTCCGAGTCTGAAAAGGATTCGGAGTTTTTTTGTGACTAGTGTGGCACTTGATCTAATATGTGAAAGCCCCGGGGGCGGTAGGTAGCGTTAAGCTCAGAGTCGACAGCAATGGTATCGGCCGAGAGGCGGAACCTGAAAAGAGCCTGAGGAACCTTACTAGGATACACCGTTGTTAATTTAGCGATGAGTCAAAATGTTGTTTATTTCGTGTCATTTCTATCTAAAAAATTTTTGTCAACCAAAAGAGAATCCCTCGAATTGTTTCGAGGAATCCTCATGTTAGGTCAAGGCGTTGGTATATTTTTTTAAAATTTTTAAGACGATATAGGCTAAAGTGCTCACTATGGCACACGTCAGTAAAACGCGGTCCACTTGAAAACTCCGGTTGATGAAGGATTCTGTCATATCAAAAAAGAAATAAATCAGAAAAAGAGCCCAAACTCCATTTTTTCTTGTCGGAGGACTTTTTTCCAAGAAAAAGGCAATGAAGTTGCCCGACCGGTAATGCGTCGGGGAAGGAAAGTGGGTACCCGAGTGCTCCAGTTTAGAAAATCCTGTCCGAATTTATGTCGCAAGAAATCTTCTTCCGCATACATGATTCTTTCGTAATATAGCCAAAAGATTAATGTAAAAATGACGGTCAGGGTGATGCTGCGCGGTAATAGAACAATACCCAGTGACATCAAATAGTTACCAAAATACAGGGGATGACGGATGATGGAGTAAATTCCGGTTGTGTTTAGCTCGTCAGCAATTTGTTTAGCGGTGTTTCGGCCCGATGTGCCCGCCGGCGCATACCCAATCGTATAAACACGTATGGCAACGCCAACTAAACTAATCAATAAGCAGCCATATTTATAAGATGGACAGTAGTTTGAGATCGTTTGATAAAAAGGATCTTCAATATAAATGTTGAAAACATAGTATCCGTAACAAACGATGAGAACGAGTAAGGGGAGTAAGCTCCTGTTTTTGAAAAGCCAATTGCCTTGCCGGACAAATTCTTCGTGCATCGCGGACATGCTGATCTCCCAAAAGTGTTTGGGGATAAGCATAAAAAACAAAATTGAAGACTTTTAAGAGCAAATTGGGAGGAATTTTGGGGATAATGATGACAAATAGCAAAATATTCTCCAAAAATTTTCTATTGTTCTTTGGTTAGCCAGCGATATCCCAGGCCATACACATTTTGTATACAGTGGCTCAACCCTTTTTCTGAAAGTTTTCTCTTCAAATTTCGGATATGAGTGTAGGTGAAATCTGATGAATCCGGCATCTCTGCCATGCCTCCGGTTAAATGTAAGGCTATCGAATTTTTGGAGAGAATCCGATTGGCATTGCCGACTAAGTTAGAGTAGCAAATCGAATTCCGAGCGAGTCAGTTGGATAGATTCACCATGATAAGATGCCGTGCGCGTTAGAAGATTAATTTCCAAGCCGTTGCTTTGCATGATGTTGCTCCCCACGTCAAAAACTCGACGTCGTCTCACGGAGTGAATGCGCATGGAAAGTTCCCGGAGATGAAAGGGCTTTGATAGGTAGTCATCCGCGCCGCGAGCCAGTCCTTGGATCTTGTCTTCAAGAGCATCTTTCGCGGAAAGAATAATGATCCCAGCTTCCGAGTTGATTTTTCGAATTTCTTCAAGAAGATCCAACCCATTTCCGTCCGGAAGCATTAAGTCAAGTAGTAGGCAATCGTATTCAAAAAGATGAATTTTTTTTCAGGGCCTCAGCATATGTGAACGCCTGATCGCAACACATTCCTTCTTTTCGGAGAAATTCAGCCACATTGTCAGATAGGGCGATTGAGTCTTCAACAATCAGTACAGTCATAGTGGGTATCCTCATCATTTAACCAATTAACAAATTCCAGAGCACCAAGCCCCAAGTCAGTAAAGCCATTAGTAAAGTAGTCAGCACGGCAGCACTGCCAATATCTTTAGCGCGTGCACTTAGGGGATGAATCTCAGTGCCGATGCGGTCAACAACAGCCTCTATGGCTGAATTAATTAGCTCAGCAATAATGACGAAAAATAGTGTCAGACATAACAGGCATTTTTCGGAAACCGAAATAGGCAATAGGAGAGCAACCGGTAACGCAATGGCAAAAATCAAGCATTCTTGTCGAAAAGCATCCTCGTGCAAAAATGCAGCTTGATAACCCTTCATGGAGTAAAAAAATGCGTTAAATAAACGTCTTAATCCTGTTTTACCTTTCAACTGTGTGGCATCAGTATTGGCATGGTCAATCGTTGTGGTTTTATCTGGCTTCATCATGAATCGCCTCAATTACGAATGGTTGTGAATTAATTTGAAGAGTTTGACAGCGTGAGCCGCCCAATAGCCGCATAAAAGTCCGACAAATAATCCGGCTAAACAATCGCTCGGATAATGAACATTGAGAAAAATCCTGGAATAAGCTATAGCGCTAGCTAAAGCAATCATCAAAAGGGACAGTGGCTTTAGTTTTGGATCATTTAAAAACCACACGGCGAATGCTGATGCAAACGACGAGGCAGCATGACCAGAGGGGAAGGAGGCATCCGCTGGGCAAATCAGGTCAATAAGCACTCCATCAATTTGGCAAGGGCTATCCCGCTCGAAGAGATTTTTCAGTCCGATATTGTTTAAAAGCAAACTAAAAATCAGAGCACAAAAGATGGCTAGAGAAGCTTTTCTAGTTGATTTACTTAACAAGAGAAGCAGTGCCAAAATGAGCCACACCGCTCCCATGTCACCTAAGTGTGAGAGAAATGGCAAGAATTGATCGGTAATCGAGAAATACGGTCCCCGTAGAAGTTCGAGAACGTGATGGTCGAATCCTGCCAACATGGAGATGAACGATTGCATTTTGCGTATTCTTTAGCTGCGATTTCTGATTATTGTAGAAGAAGATTTATTTATAACTAATTGTTTTTAAATAAAATATTCTATTTATCAATTTTGTTGACAGATTTTTAACTTGGATTTGACGGTTTTTTACGCCATAGAAATCAGTTGTAACATTGGCTCTTTCGTGCAGATTGTTGCGGCTAACGACATCAACCGGATTTTGACGTAATTTTGACAATGGGTTACCTAAAATCACTTCGTAAGCAAAGAAGAGGTGTCAGCGTGCAAGTGGCTAAAGGATCAGTAAAGAGCCGTCGGGCAATTCCCCGCGTCGTCTGGGTTTTAGGTTTTGTCAGTTTGCTGATGGACATTTCTTCGGAAATGATCCATGCGATATTGCCTTTGTTTATGTCAGTGAGCTTAGGAGCAGGAGCTGTTTGGATTGGTTTGGTTGAAGGCATTGGAGAGGGCGGCGCATTATTAAGCAAAGTGTTTTCAGGTTTGATCGCTGACCGTTTTGGGCATAAAAAATGGCTAGTCTTTTTAGGTTATTTTTTAGGTGTAATTTCCAAGCCAATTTTTGCGCTTGCTGGGAATATGCCGACTGTATTAGGGGCTCGCCTTTTTGATCGCATTGGCAAAGGCATCCGAGGAGCTCCCCGTGACGCCCTCATTGCAGAGGTTACTCCTGCATCTGTTCAAGGTGCCGCGTACGGGCTACGCCAGTCTTTGGACGCAGCGGGTGCTTTCATTGGGCCTGCCATTGCAACAGCACTGCTTTTATTTTGGACCGATAATTTTCGTGTGGTTTTCTTCATAGCGCTCATTCCTGGCTTGGCGTGTTTATTGCTGATTTTATTTGGTGTTGAAAACACGCGGATTAGTTCAGAGTCTCATTCAAGGACGCGTATTTCTCAATTGCTAGGCGTGGGTACTCCTGCATTGAGAAAAATTATTTTTTTGGGGATTCTTTTTTCGTTGGCAAGGTTTTCCAACGCGTTTATTGTGTTAAGAGCGGCAGATGTGGGGGTGGCTGCAGCAATGGTCCCAATGGTGATGGTTTTGATGAACATCGCGTTCTCACTGTCAAGCTACCCCTTTGGGTTAATCAGTGATCACATAAAGCCCACCATGCTCTTGATGGTCGGCCTGATTCTTTTAATTTTCTCAGACCTTGTTTTTGCATCGGCTGATACGCCATATGGCATATTGTTGGGGGTTATTCTGTTTGGGTTACACTTAGGGGCAACACAAGGGATCTTTGCGACTTTAGTCGCATCTGTTGCAGACTCGGATCGTCGTGCTACAGCGTTTGGGTTATTCAACTTTTTTTCAGGCATCGCTTTATTGGTGGCAGGAGTCTTTGCAGGTTTCTTATGGGAATATCATGGCGCCTGCTATTCATTTCTAGGTGGTGCGCTTTTTGCTTTTGCTGCTCTTATTGTTTGCCTATGGCTAGAGACGCGTCATTAGATTCAACGCGTTGACTGCGACTTTTCTTTAAGGAAGCTTTCCAAAATTAAAAGACCGGCACCACAAACGATCGCTATATCGGCCACATTAAATGCGGGCCAGTGCCAATGGGCAATGTAAAAATCAAGGAAATCAATCACATATCCGTATAAAAGCCGGTCAATTAGATTGCCGATGGCCCCTGACATGATAAGTGACAAAGCCAGACAAAAAAGGCGTTGCGTTGAGTATTTCCCTATAAAGTAAACGCAAATCATCGCAGCGACAACGGCGATGAACGAGAAAAAGTAGAGCTGCCACCCGTCGTGCTCTGCTAGAAAAGAGAACGCGGCGCCTCGATTATGAGCCAGCACTAAATTGAAAAAGCGTGTGACCGGCTGTACTTCACCCGGAAAAAAATGACTTTCAAAATACCATTTGGTTAGAAAGTCAATCAATAAAACCAGCGAACTGAATCCCATCCAGGGGATGAGTCCCTGGATGGAAAACTTCTCTAAGCGTTGAGAGTTATTCGTCACGGCTTAAGCGAATTGACGGATTTCACCTGCGCCAAACAAGTTTTCAGCGCAGCGGGTGCAAAGACCCGGGTGATCCTTAATCGTGCCGACCGTGCTGGTGTAGTGCCAGCAGCGAGAGCATTTCGGTTGCGTCGATGAGCGAACTTCGATTGAACGCTTTCCCTTGCTGAGGTCCGCGCGACTTGTAATCATCACAAAGCGTAATTCATCGCCCAAGCTCGCCAGCATATCGTACTCTTCACCTTCAGTGCAGATATTTACTTCTGCTTGTAAGCTTGAACCAACCTTGCCTTCAGCGCGAAGTGTTTCAATTTCTTTTTGCACGTCGGTACGGACGGCACGGATCTCTTCCCACTTCTTAAGTAGAAGGTCACTATCCTTAACTTCCGGCAACTTAAAGAATTCTTCGGTGAAAATGGAGACGGATTTGCCCGGCTCGAAAATCGCGAAAGCTTCTTCTGCCGTAAAGGAGAGGATCGGCGCCATTAAACGCAAGTAGGTTGCCGTGATATACCAAAGTGCCGTTTGAGCCGAGCGGCGCGCTTTACCGTTTGTCGCCGTTGTGTACAAGCGATCCTTGAGAATATCCAGATAGAAACTGCCCAAATCTTCGCTTGCGAAAGATTGCAATTTAGCCACAATTGGATGGAAATCATTGTCGTTGTACAGTTCAATGATTTCTTTTTGCAATTGCGCCGTCCGGGCGATAGCCCAACGGTCCAACTCAATTAATTCTTCGATCGGCAAGGCGTCTTTCGAAATATCAAAGTCGCTGGTATTGGCCAGTAAGAAACGCAACGTGTTACGGATACGCCGATAGGCATCTGTCACGTGCTTCACGATTGTTTTCCCGAAACTCAACTCGCCGGAGTAATCCGTCGATGCGACCCAAAGGCGGACAATTTCCGCACCATACATTTTTGCCGCATCCATGAGTTGGACGGTATTACCCAAGCTCTTACTCATCTTGCGGCCCTGTTCGTCAACAGTGAAACCGTGAGTCAACAGCGCATTGTAAGGGGCACGGTCATCGAGCATGGCACCTATTAAAAGCGAGGAGTGGAACCAGCCGCGGTGCTGGTCGCTGCCTTCAAGATAAAGATCAATTGGGAAGGCGAGTTTATCCTTGTGAGAACCGCGAACAACGGTTGCATGCGTCGAACCGGAATCAAACCACACGTCCAAAATATCCGTGGTTTTGTCGTAAAGCTTCGCTTCTTCGGCAGGCATGAAATCTTCTGCCTTGGCTTGGGTCCAGGTCTCAATGCCGCCTTTTTCAACCATCTTGGCGACTTCTTCCATGATTTCGAGCGTTCTTGGGTGAAGTTTGCCCGTTTCTTTATGGGTAAAGAACGGCAACGGAACACCCCAGTTGCGCTGGCGCGAAATGCACCAGTCAGGGCGATTGCCGATCATGGCATGCAAACGGTTATAACCCCAGCTTGGGTAGAACTTGGTGGCGTCAACGGCCTCAAGGGCCACTTCACGTAAGCTCTTTTCCTGTTCCGTGCCGATTGCGGGCCGTGTGTCTTCCGTGCTTTTATCCATGCGGATGAACCATTGACTTGTCGCGCGGTAGATCAGCGGGGTCTTATGGCGCCAGCAGTGCATGTAGCTGTGAAGCATTTCGCCGTGTGCCAAGAGGTTTCCCGATTCCTTGAGCTTTTCGGTGATGATCGGTTGAGCTTTCCAGATGTGCAGGCCGCCGAAAAGAGGAAGGCTCTGAGCATAAACACCGTTGCCTTGAACCGGATTGAGAATATCGTCGTTGTGACCACCGTAGCGTTTGAAGGTATTGAAGTCATCCACACCGTAAGCAGGCGCTGAGTGAACGATGCCGGTACCAGTTGAGGTATCGACGTAATCGGCTAATTGCACGGGGCTAAAACGATCGTAGAAGGAGTCGAAGGCGGCTAGCGGATGTTTAAAGCGAACGCCTTCAAATTGAGCGCCTTTGGCAGTCGCCACAATACGACCTTCAAACCCGTAACGCTTGAGACACTCTTCGGTCAATTTGTCATTTAAGATGAGATAACGATCTCCACAATCAACCAAGGCGTAATCCAATTCAGGATGCATATTAAGCGCTTGGTTTGATGGCATTGTCCAAGGGGTGGTCGTCCAAATGACCGTGCTTACCGGTTTATCAAGCGAGTGCCCGAAAGCTTGGGCAACCCGATCGGCGTCGTCGGCAAAAAGCGGGAAAGCCACATCAATGGTCGGGCTCTTGATGTCTTTATATTCCACTTCAGCTTCTGCAAGGGCGGATTGGCAGTCAAAACACCAATTCACCGGCTTTAACCCGCGATAGACATAACCCTTTTTCATGATTTCAGCTAAAACACGGATTTCAGCAGCTTCCGTGTCATAGCGAAGCGTGAGGTACGGATCATCCCAATCTCCAAGGACGCCCATACGCATGAAGCTAGATTTTTGCTTGGCGACTTGCTCATGAGCATATTGGCGGGCCTTGGCTTGCAATTCCACAATCGGAAGATTCTTACCATAGAGCTTCTCAATTTGAATTTCGATCGGCATGCCATGGCAGTCCCAGCCGGGAACATATGGCGCGTCGTAACCCATCAAGGTGCGAGACTTTAAGATGATGTCTTTAAGCGTTTTATTAATTCCATGGCCTAAGTGAAGATCACCGTTGGCGTACGGAGGACCGTCATGCAAAATGAAAGTCTTCCGGCCTTTGCGCGCTTTGCGAATGGCGCCGTAAATGTCCTTTTCGTGCCATTCTTTGACCCATTGGGGTTCGCGGGCAGGCAAATTGCCTCGCATGGGAAAAGGGGTGTCCGGCAAATTAAGTGGGTATTTTTGTTGGCTTTGATCTTCGTTAGATTTGGCCATGTCAGTCTCCTTGGTCCCCTCGGACTCTTCAAGGTTGTTCAATAACAAAACGTACGAATTTTTCAGGTCGGCTTCGTACCTACCGAATCAAGGCATTAAGTCATTATCCGACTGAGCCATTCCGACAATGCCACGAGCTTTTTGAGCATCGGCGTTGATGGCGGCTTTCAGTTCGTCCAGACTGTTAAACTTTTTATCGTCACGCAATTTTTCAAGAAACTCCACTCGGACAATTTTGCCGTAGCAATCGGTGTGATAGTCAAAAATATGCGTTTCTAAGAGGTATTTCTTCGGTTGCCCTTCCGTCAACGTCGGCCGACAGGTGATCGTGGCGACGCCTCCTAAAGGATAGGGGGCTAAACCTTGGACAAAGACAGCGTAAACGCCCCGCACAGCAGGCTCTCCATGACGGTCAACAGGAATGCAATTCATGTTGATCGTCGGGAAACCGAGTTGGCGACCGATTTCTTGACCGTGTACGACGCGGCCGGTGATATGGTAGTGATGTCCCAAAAGCTGGTTGATTTCCCACATATCGTTATTAGCCAAGGCCTGACGCAACCGAGTGCTCGAGATGCGCGATGAACCATGGAAAAGTGTCGGGGTCACCCATACTTCAAAACCGAGCTCTTTGCCGAGCGCTTTCAAGTCGTTGACAGTGCCGGTCCCCTTATATCCGAAATGGAAATCTTCGCCGACGGTGACCCAACGGGCGTGCAGCCCTTCCACGATGATTTCTTCCGCAAATTGTCGTGGAGTCATGTGAGCAAGTCTTTCGTTGAAATTCAAAAAAAAGACTCGCTGGATACCGCAAGCGGCTATATCAAGAACCTTGTCGCGCAAGTTATTGACTCTTGGCAAAAAGTCGCTTTTCCCTGCGAGCACTTCTTTCGGATGCGGCTCAAAAGTGACGACGCAAGGCAACAATCCCCGTTCACCCGCGGCGCGAACCACTTCTTCGAGCAAGGCCTGATGACCTCTGTGCACGCCGTCAAAGTTGCCGATGGCTATCGCACAGTCCATTTTTCTAATTTCTTCAGGAAGGCCTCTAAATACTTTCATTTCAAAATCCAAAAATCAGACGAGCCATTTTATCAAAAAGGCGACAAGAGCAATTGCGCTTGATAAGTTAATTGGCCTATTTTTAAATACATTCTCAACTCATTACAGCTAAACCAACAAGGCTTTGATAATTGTGCATGTTAAAATTTGCTCATCATTTAAAGTCATTTTTCTTTTTGTCATGAAAAAAATTGTTGTTTTAATTTCTGGTCGTGGCAGTAATTTTGTGGCCATTGAAGAGACGGCTTTGCGTGAAGCGTGGAGTCGTACGATTGGTGCGCAAATTGTCGCAGTGATTTCCAACCGTCCTGAAGCCAAGGGTCTTTTGTTGGCAAAAGAATACGGCATTGACGCAGTGGCGGTTGATCATAAAGCGTTTGATTCAAGAGAGGCGTTTGAAGAAAAATTAGCCCAGGTGATCGAATCATACGAACCGGATTTGATTGTGCTGGCCGGTTTTATGCGTATTTTGACCGAAGGTTTTGTGAGTCGTTTTACCGGAAAAATTTTAAACATCCATCCAGCGATATTGCCTTCCTTTAAAGGGTTGGACACGCATCAGCGTGCTATTGATGCAGGTGTGCGCGTGCACGGAACGACGGTTCATTATGTCACAGCAGATTTGGATGGCGGACCGATCATTGCTCAGGCGGTTGTACCGGTTCTCCCGAGCGATGACGCACATACATTGGCTGATCGGGTGCTGGGCTATGAACATCAGATTTACGCCCGTGCGGTGAAGGCTTGTGTAACTGGCGCTGTCAGTTATGAGAACGGTCGGGCGGTGATGGATAATGAGACGGCCCGTTATTTGACTTTATTGGGGAAGGCTTAAAAAGATGCCTCAGCAAAAACGTTTTGCATCCAAGGCGCCGTCGCGCCATTTTACAGAAAGACAACGTGCCGCTCGCGCGCGTCAAATTCAAACGGCTCATTCGCAAACCCGAGAAGAGCGGCAGCGTGCAGCCGGTGCCAAACCTGATTTGGCTCGCCGTCAGGTGAGATCGTCCGGTCCTCGTCTTACCGGTCTCATTGTCGATGAACTGACGCGAGCCTTAAGCACCGTTTTGAAGCTTGACGGACCGGCTGATGTCTTGATGAGCCGGTTTTTCCGGATGAATCATAAGCTCGGGTCTCGCGATCGAAGTGTCATTGCTGAAGCGATTTTTTATGCTTTGCGGCATCTGTCAAGTTTGACTTGGCAAATGAAACCCGCGGTGCCTATGCGTGCCCCTCGATTGACGGCTCTAGTGACTTTAAGTCGCATCTATGGCCGCGAAAATTTAGATCCCAAAATTGTCGGTAATGATGCGACCGCCTTGGATAATTGTCTTCGCTCAAAAGTTGAAAAAGCGACGCCTTTAGTGCAGTCTGAGCTGCCTTTTTGGCTTTATGAACGGTTGTTGAAACAATTTGGAGAGGCTTCGTCCGATCTTTTTGAGGCAATGAAAGAAGGAGCTCCTTTGGATTTGCGGGTCAATACTCTTAAAGCGCGTCGGGAAGAGGTACTTGAGGAGCTGGCTGAACATGGCGTCGGGGCGATGCCTACGCCTTTATCTCCTGAGGGGATCCGTTTAACGAGCAAACCTGGGCTGACGAGTTGGCCGCTTTATAAAGATGGGAAAATTGATGTGCAGGATGAGGGCAGTCAGCTGATCGCTCGATTGGTGCAACCTCGGCGTGGCGAGATGGTATGCGACTTTTGTGCCGGAGCCGGCGGTAAAACTTTGGCTCTAGGTGCCATGATGAAGTCAACGGGTCGCCTCTATGCTTTTGATGTCAATGAAAAACGTTTGGCGGGATTAACTCCTCGTATGCGTCGAGCCGGGCTTAGCAATGTTCATCCGATTGCCATTAAGAGTGAACGGGACCAGAGGGTGAAACGCCTTGCTGGAAAATTTGACCGTGTTTTGGTTGACGCGCCGTGTTCAGGCACCGGGACGCTACGGCGCAATCCGGATCTGAAGTGGCGAATGAGTGAAGAAGAGCTTGAACGCATCAAAGGCATTCAGGCTGATGTGCTTAACGCAGCGGCCCGCTTAGTCAAGGGGGGCGGTCGTTTGGTTTATGCGACATGCTCGCTTTTGCGAGAGGAAAATCAAGCGGCTATTGAGGCTTTCTTGGAAACGCATCCAGAATTTGAGCAATTGGACGCCACGGAGATTTTGCTTAAACAGGGAGTTGAGTTACCACAATGCACTCGTGATCAAGCGCCGTATTTTGTGATGGCACCCCATCAAAGCGGTACGGATGGCTTTTTTGGTGCGGTGCTTCAGAAAAAGTCATTGAGCAATGATCTTATGGTGAAGAATTAATTGGTGTATAAAAGAGAAGGTGCCAGTGGCACCTTTTCTTTCAACAGCTCGAGATTGTGATGTTTACTGTTCCGAAATCATTAGCGGCTTTGCTATCCGTTTGCTCAATGGTGGGACCATTGTCGGCGAATACCTATATGCCAGGGTTAACCGCTATTGGTCAGGAATTTGCGGTTTCGGAGGTAGCAACCTATCAAACACTTTCGGGTTATTTGATGACTTTTGCGTTGTCTTCTCTTTTTGTGGGGGCAGTCTCCGATAGCATTGGTCGTCGAGCCGTGATGATCGGCGGTATGTTGTTTTATGCGCTTTCTTGCGCAATCTGTGCATTAAGTCCCAGTTTTGAAGTTTTTTTAGGGGGGCGAATTTGCATGGGGATTTTCGCTTCCGCCGGCACCGTTTTAGCGATGGCGATCACTCGGGATTTGTTTGAAGGTCAGCAAGCGCAGGAGATGACGAGCCTGATTGCCATTATCTTTGCCTTGGCTCCGGCCTTTGCGCCAATTATTGGTGGGTGGCTGGTTTTGCTCTGGGGCTGGCGAAGCGTTTTTTATTTTCTGGCCTTTTTTGCGTTTTCAATGGCAGTGGTTTGTTTCTTTTTCTTAAAGGAAACCCATCCTAAATCGCTTCGAACAACCTTTCACGTATTTCCGTTAATCAGACACTATGCGCATGCCATGACCAATAAGGCATTTGCCGCAGGGGTTGTCTGCAACGGTTTTGTTTTCATGGGCTCGATTTTATTTTCGGCGGGTGCCCCAGATTATGTCGAAAATATCATGCAAATGGGGGTTACTGATTTCGGCTACCTGATGTTGCCGCTCATTGGGTTTTCTGTGTTGGGTTCTTTGATTTGCACAAAACTGACCTCTAAATTCGGTGACGTGAAAACGGTTAATTCTCAAATTATCGTGATGTACATCGCCGGTATTATCGGTGTAGTTCTTAATTATGTGTTTGAAGTGTCCTATCCACTCTGCTTGTTCGCGGTGATCGCTTACAGCGTTGCAATGAGTGTCGTACGACCGATTTTAACGGTTTTCAACTTGGACTACTTCCCTGAAAATCGGGGAATGGCGGCAAGTATTCAACAGTTTTTTCAAACCTCCGCGTTTGCATTTTGCGCGGCTTTCTGGGTGCCGATTGTGATGGGAAGCGCATGGAAGTACGATGCTGTGTTGCTTCTTTGCGGAGTCATTGTGAGTGTATGTTGGTGGATTGTCTTAAAGACGCGCGATCAATGTTTACCACCGAAAAAATAAATTCAGGCAACAAAAAAGCTCGGACTAAACCGAGCTTTTTTGTTGAACCGGGACTCAATTACTTGAGTTTGGTTTCCTTGTAGACCACATGCTTGCGAGCAACCGGATCATACTTGGAAATTTCCATCTTACCCGTGCTCGTACGCTTATTCTTGGTCGTCGTATAGAAGTGACCCGTACCAGCGGTCGACTCTAACTTGATCTTTTCGCGATTACCCTTTGCCATGGTGAACTCCTATTAGATTTCGCCGCGGGCGCGGAGGTCCGCTAAGACCGCATCAATACCAAGCTTATCCACCGTCCGGAGACCTGCCGCCGTCAAACGCAAACGAACCCAGCGGTTTTCGCTTTCAACCCAGAAACGACGATATTGAAGATTGGGCATGAAGCGACGCTTCGTCTTGTTGTTCGCGTGAGAGACGCGGTGGCCGACCATCGGCGCCTTGCCGGTGACTTGACACACTCGTGCCATCGCTAACTCCAGTAAAAAATTTGAAACAAAAACAACCCTGCCGAAGCTCGAAAATCGACCTCGGCGGGTCAACGGTATCGAGCATTATACCCAGAACAACACCTCGACGCAAGTTCCCAGCCTCTATGCGCGGTTAATTTGGCTGGCGGGTTGTCCACTGTACCCGTAACGATTACGATTTCGCCAAACAAGCCAGACACTCAAACAAAATGTGCAGCATTCAGCCACAGGAACGGATAACCACAATCCGATTTCACCAATGAGCAACGGCAGTGTCTCAATAAAGAGCACAATGAATCCGAAAGTTCGAGCAAAGGAGACGATGCTCGCTCGCTTTCCATCGCCGAAAGCGGTGAAAATATATGCGCCAAACATGTTCGAGCACATAAAAAGAAGCGACGTGGCGTAAATCCAGAAATTGTTGATAAGAAGTTCGTAGACCGCGGTGCCGGGCGAGGTAAAGAAAGCAAGAACAGGCTTGGCAAAGATAACCGATGCGCCATAAGCGCATAAAGAAAAACCGGCGATAATTTTCAAACTGTTAAGAAAAATTTTTCTTAGTTGACTCCAATTTTGCGCGCCATAGTTATAGGCAATAATCGGATTGGTCGCTTCACAAAAACCATAGGCCATGCAGTTAAAGACATAGGTGCTGTAAGAGGCGATGGTGAGAGCCGCAACGCCGTCAATCCCGAGCCAACGCAAAAACATCGTGTTAAATAAGAAAAGGGTGATGGAGTGAGATAGATTTCCGACCATTTCGGCAAAGCCGCTTTTGATAGCGCCGGTAATGGCCACCCATTCCGGTTTTATCCAAAGTAATTTAATCGGAGCTTTCGGGCGAACGAAGAAAATGAAGGCTGCGATCACGCTCACCAGCCAAGAAATATCGGTAGCAAGCGCCGCGCCGATCATCCCCCACTTAAACGGCCCCATGAAAAGAATATCTAAAACAACATTGGTCAAACCCGATGCGATAGAGACAATCAGTCCCATTTTCGGATAGCCGGCCACGGTGAAGAAGGTTTGTGAAGCAAGACTCAAGAGCATGACAGGTAACGCAAGAAGCGTGACGACTTGATAGTCTTTCGCATACTGCATCTGCTCCTGTTCTACGTTTAATAAAAGCAAGATGTTATCGACAAAGATCAGACCGATTGCAGCAAGCACTATTCCAATGACAATGTTTGCATACACAATCGTTGAAAGAGCGCGATCTGCATCGTGCGCTCGTTGATCTCCTAATCGGCGGGAGACAACCGATCCGCCGCCAGCAGAGAGCATCATGCCGATTGCCGATAAGAACCCCGCAAGGGGAAAGACCATGTTAAGCGATGCAAGGGCAACAGTGCCTAGGTAATAAGAGATTAACGCCCCGTCAGCTACGACGTAGCTCATGATGAATAGAGACATCATCATGCGCGGAAATGCAAAACGCAGGTGTGACTTGACTGTGAAATCCTGCCCGAGAATAGCTTGTGTTGATCGCATAAAAATTCTTTCTGAAACAGGAAAAACTCTATGACAGACAAAATGGCTTGTCAATGACGAAATTTCTATGCGGGTCTATTCATTAACTTAGGTACTGAATTTCCCCTTTCCCTGAAAATTGGTACACTTCTTTGCG
>DVNR01000074.1 GCA_018714205.1 Candidatus Aphodousia faecipullorum | reverse complement strand
TGGTGCGCCGGGTAGGATTCGAACCCGCGACCCCCTGGTTCGTAGCCAGGTACTCTATCCAACTGAGCTACCGGCGCGTGAGGTCATCATGTTATAGATAATCTTTAGGTTTGTCAATTTTATTTTGAGATTTTTTGAATAGATAATATACAATATCAAGGTAAGTAGGGTTGTTGTTCCCGTGGAGGTGTTGACCATGACGGAAACAAGATACTATTTGTTGGCTAAATGCCATGGTATGCGCAGGTTTTCCGGCATTGCGATATATGGAAACCTAAAGAAACGTCCAGACTTTCGCTTGGTTTGGCAAAAAGCTCGAGTGAGTTTTTTTAGTTGTATGGAAGATGCTTTGCGTGTACAACACTTGTTGCAAGAGTTTTATCCAAACATCGCTTTCATGGTTAGAGGCGATGTAAGGCGGAGTCCATATGAGTACGGAGTTAACTAAAGAAAGCGGGCAAGGTCCTCTGAAGTCGAATTCAACCAAAGCTCATCCAAATTGGGGTGGCAGGCGTAAAGGCGCAGGTAGAAAACCAATTAGTGACAAAGCTTTTGGCTCAACGATCCTGATTCGTGTGAGCGATGAGCAAAAACAGTATTTTCGCCAAAAGGGCTCCAGCAGTTGGGTGCGTTCCTTGATCGAAGAGAGCATGCAACAGGAGTTTGAAGCGTTGAATTCTTCTGAAGTTGCCGAGTGCGCTTTGCCGGATGGGGCTTTGCCGGTTATTCCACGGTTAAGGGTTTCTGTTCCCATGGGGGCGTACTCTGTTCAAGCCGGTTTCCCTTCACCCGCTGAAGGCTACAAGGAGTCTCTGGACTTCAATGAACTGTTAATTGACAATCAACCGGCTACTTTTGTGATGCGCGTGGCGGGGCAATCCATGGTAGATGCTGGCTTGGATGACGGGGATTTGATTGTGGTTGATCGCAGTCGAGTCCCGGTAAGCGGTGACATTGTTGTGATGCGTATCAACAATGAATATACCGTTAAACGTTTTATAAAAAACGCGGATTCAATCTACCTGAAAGCCGAAAATTCAACCGGTCTTTACAAAGATATTTATCCGGTTGAAGGCGAGGAATGGGTTTGTTTCGGCGTTGTGAATTATTCGATAAAACCTTATTCAGGTAAAAAGTTGGGTTAACGTTTCCGATAGACGAAAAACTGCACGGGGTTTTGAAATTACCGTGCAGTTTTACGTTATATCCAGGCTAAATGGTGTGATCCAGCAATGATTCGGGGCGATCGCCGATGGAGCAAATGGCCATGATTTTTTCCGAGTCGGTTAGCTTCAACAACTGACGCGCCTTGGTCTCATTAATCAGAAGCCGATAGGCGCAGCCGACGCCCAAAGCAGCGCATGCGAGGTAAACCGCTTGGATTTTAACGCCGACATTCAGTGCTCGAACTCTTTCACCCCATTCGCCCACGGCAAGATTGACATCAAACGCTTTGTCAACCAATTTGGTCGCAAGGGTTTCCAGTTTGCGTCCATCAGAGACAAAGACGAGGTGTTGACTGGCCAGTTTCAGCCAAGGCTTAATTTCGCCGAAATCACCGCGATGATCATTGCCTTCAACAAAAAGCAAGACGTTGCGTTTAGGTAGGTACTTCCAAATGCCGTTAGCCTGCACAACATAGACGCTCACATCCTGCCAATTCATCGCCGACGGCGTGGTTCGTTTGCCGTTTTTGCTGTTGACGCCATCACAAGCCCACAAAATTGATGCAAGCAAGTCTTCCGCAATGGTCTCTCCAGAAAAGTCGCGGTGAGTGCTTCGCTTTAGCAACGTCTCTTCAAGCGACATGGTCATGGGATGACGGGCCGGCAGGCGTCTCAAAACCGCATTTTCCGGCAGAGGTTCCAAATCAGCCAAATCTTCTCGGAAGTGTCCAATGAGTTCTTCGAGTTCTTTCGCGTCAAGTTTGTCGAGCCAATCATCAACTTTTGCTTTGGTTTTTTCCTGGACTTCATCCCAGCCAACGCTTAACTCATCACCGGTTTTTTTCAGGTCATTTTTGAGTTTGACCTGTCGAACCTTCCATTCGCGTTGAGCGATTTTCCACTCTTGAGCGATGTCTTCTTGTTTATTCTTCATCCGACGCTTAAGCTCATTGAGTTTTTCAGTTAATTCACTTTTTTTCAAACTCATCAAAACTCGGCGCCTAGTCCCTGTATTTAGACTGGGACGCAAGCGCCGCCTCCTTATTTTTTTGTTGTTTTTTCGCATTGGGATTGCGGGGCCAATCGGGTGCCTCCTTTAAATTTTTCAGAAGGTGTTCCACTGTCAGCAAGGGATGAATCCATAGCATTTTGGGCCCCGTTTCACGCATGACAGCTCTAACTTTATCCTTTTCTTCTCCTCGGTAGCAATGAACTTTACATTTGAAACAAGTTGGTTTTTGATTACCAAATGGACAACAGGCCAGACGAGTTAGAGCGTAACGCAGAAGCTTTTGGCATTCAGCGCATAACGAATCCGAGCCGTGGTGTTTACGGCAGTATTGTTCAAACATTGATCGAAGCAAACGCGCTTCGCGTCCCAAAGCGCCCTGATCAAGACGCTCTGCATGAGGAATCGGACGTGGGGTGGAGTTATCGCTTTGCATGTCGCGTTAAATTCACATCAAAATGATTGCTCATAACGGTTGGCCAAACGTTGAGTCGCTTGCTCAATTAAAGTCCAGAATTTTTCATGGTCGAGCTTAACGGCAACTTGGGTGTGGCAGTCAGCAGGGGCGGCTCGCCTTAAATCCGCAACAGTCATCCCCGACGTGTATTGACCTTGATATTCCACATGGATCGGCGCTTTCCGGGTTTCAATGACACTTGGGTCTATGACATAGGCCACGGCACAGGGGTCATGAACCGGCGGTTCTGTCAGACCTTTTGAACGTTTATAGGTTTCGGAAAAATGAAGTAGGACATCGTTCAAGAATTGTCCGACGGGTGTCCCAATTTTTGAAACTCGTTCTTTGACTTTCCCGGTTGCCAAAGCCTGATAGGTGAGGTCTAGGCCGACCATTGTGATCGGCCATTTTTCCTCAAAAACGATATGGGCGGCCTCAGGGTCGTTTTCAATATTGAATTCGGCCATCGGGGCGACGTTACCAATATGGTAACCACCGCCCATCAGCACAATTTCCTTGACGCGTTCAACAATTCGAGGTTCCAGCCGGGCGGCTAACGCAATGTTCGTGAGAGGCCCGATGGGTACGAGAGTAACTGTCTTGGGGGCTTCACTCATAATCGTGTCGACAATAAATTGCGCCGCATGCCTCGGATCGATCCGTCTATCGGTTTGCGGAAGCGTTGTGCCGTCAAGCCCTGATTCGCCATGAATATAATTGGCCACCTTCACTGCGGGTCTTAGCAATGGGCGACAGGCTCCTGCCGCTACAGGAACATGATCTAAACCGATTAGTGTTGCGATTCTTAGCGCATTTTTTGTGACTTTTTCCAAACTTTGGTTACCGGCGACAGTGGTAATGCCCAGTATCTCTATGTCAGGGGAGCCGCCCGCTAGCAGCAATGCGACCGCATCGTCATACCCCGGGTCGCAATCGATGATTATTTTCTTTTTACTCATGGCTATTCTCCTAATTTTGCTTAAGCCGGTAAGTTTTGACTTCGGTCAGCGTTGGAATTGAGTCAACGGCTCCGGCTTTTGTCACGCTTAATCCGGCAGCTAAAATCGCATCGTCTAACAGCTTTTCAAACTGTTTACGATCAGCCTTTTCCCAAAAATCGACAATGGCGCGAAGCGCAAAACCGACAAAGGTATCACCGGCACCCGTTGTATCAATGGCGGGCATTTTGTATGCGGGCATCGCTTTACCGTTTATACCCGGGTCGGTATAAACCAATCCCTTTCGGCCGGTTGTCAATATAATCAAGCTGTTGGGCAACCGCTTTTTCAGTTCCTGTATCAATTCAAGAGGATCAGAGTTTCCCATGTTTGTCATGGCGGCCGCTTCGGTTTCGTTCAGAATGAGGGCGTCCACTGCATCGAGCGGATAATGAAGAACTTCATTCGTGAAAGGCGCGGGATTAAAAACAGTCCGAAGACCCTTCTTTTTCGCTTTGGTGATAATTTGAGCAACATCATTGACCTCGTTTTGCACTAAAACGACATCATTTTGAGAGCTTGCGTTCAGCGCAGAATCAATCAGGTTTTCCGTTAATTCATGATTGGTGCCGGGATAATACAAAATAGCGTTTTCTCCGTCAGGCGTCACTTGGATAATCGTATGACCGGAAGAACCATTGGAGGCGATTTTAAGAAAGTCTGTTTGAACTGAAGAGCTCTTTAAAAAATCAAAGAGAGCTTTACCGTCTTCTCCCAAAATGCCGACATGACTGACGGATTGCCCGCTGCGATATAAGGCAACGGTTTGATTCAGTCCTTTCCCGCCCATATGAATGGAACGCTTGGCTGCCGCCAATGTTTCGCCAGCCCTAAGAAAGTGATCAACTTGGTACACATAGTCAATGTTTAACGAACCAAAATTAATGATACGAGTCATTTCACATTCCTTTGTACGTAACGGGCTAATCTTACCTGAGGTTTAGTTAAGAATGACTCTCAATTTTGGCTGAATACAATAAAAAACCTCCGAAAGCGAACTCTCGGAGGTTTTGTCTGAGCTGATCAGATGACCGAATTACTTCACACGGGAGCGATATTCACCTGTGCGGGTATCGATTTCGATCTTGTCGCCGGTTTCTACGAAGGCCGGCACTTGAAGTTCGTAGCCGGTAGCCAAACGGGCAGGTTTCATCACCTTGCCGGACGTATCACCCTTGACAGCCGGTTCCGTGTAGGTCACTTCACGAACAAGAATCGTGGGCAGTTCAACAGAGATGGCGCGATCTTGATAGAAAACCACTTCAGCGGGCATGCCGTCTTCGAGGTACTTCAAGGCGTCTTCCATCACGTCGGCTTCCACTTCGTACTGATTGTAGTCGGCGTCCATCCAGACATAGTGCGGGTCTGCGAAGTAGCTATAAGTCACTTCTTTGCGATCCAACACGAGGTCTTCGAATTTGTCATCAGCACGATAAACCGTTTCCGTGCCAGCGCCGGTCAAGAGGTTCTTCAACTTCATCTTGACAACAGAGGCGTTACGACCGGATTTGGAATATTCAGCTTTCAAAACAACCATCGGGTCCTTGCCGATCATCACAACGTTGCCGGCGCGGAGTTCTTGTGCGATTTTCATTCTTTATTTTCCTTTGTTTAAGCGTCGGTGCGGACAGGGAGCGACCACCGCCGATTTGTCCGATGCTCATACCAATTAGTGACGAAAATAGAGGGGGAACCCCTCAAAGAAACGTTTCTTTTTTCGCTCGCTATGTAGCGAAACGCACTATTTTAGCGTTTTTTTCGCCATTTCGGAAAGTTTTTGAGCCAATGAGCCGTTTGCATGGATTTTCTCTCGCCAAGCCATGCTGCACTGTCGCAGTGCTTCTACCTGAGCGATTAGGGCGTTCAGCGCGTCTTGCTGAATTAGGCCGTCATTGAACCCCTCCTGAAAAGCGCACCACAGTGAAAATAAATTATTATCACTGAAACAGTCGCTCATTTTCGTTTCCAGCGCTCGTAACTTAATTTGATGCGCGTTGTCATCTTGATGATAGATATGCCAAACGAACGGAACGCCGGCAATCATGGCTCGAGCGGCACTGTCTTCCCCCCTTATGAAGGCGAGGTCGCAGTCCCAGAGAAAATGGTCAAACTCCTCCTGTGAGACAAACGGTAGTAGTGTTGCCTTCAAATGGCTCTTGTTCAACTTTTCGATACACCGATAGAGCTCTTGACCGGCTTGTGTTGCGGCACATCGCACCTCAAGTGGGCGGGACACTTCGCTAAGCGCGAGTGCCAAATCTTGGATAGGGCCGTAGGGATAGGCAAAGAAAAAAAGTTTGATCGGTTCAGTGCGAGTGTGTTGGCTTTTCCAGTCTCTTTCTTGTTTTAAGTAGTTCTTTTCAATAATTAAAGCGCCCGATTTGGGTGAGACACCCGGAAAGTAAAAATATTTTTTAAGACCGTAAATTGGGTGAATGCTGGGTTGCAGATGAAAGTCATCTACCCAATCCTCAGCACTAAAATAGTCCACATTGACCCAAAGTGGCGGCTCGGTTTTGCGGGCCATTTTTCTTTCATAATCCATTGGCAGTCTGCAACCGAAGCCTTCGATAACAAAAGAGGCTGGCTCCATGGGGCAGCTTCCCTCATCCCATGCGCTCTCCCATTGAAAAACGTCAATACCATAACGTTTTTTGAGTGTTGCGCCGTTTTTTAACCCGCCGGTCAACTGGGTCAACGTCTCGAGTTCATCAATAATCAGTCGGACAGAGTGACCTTCATCGGTTAACGCTCGCGCCAGGCGCCACATAACGCCTGCGTCTCCGAAGTTGTCGATAACACGACAAAAAATATCCGTGGACACTGGTATGGATGTTTGTCCGGTTTGTGACATACTTAACCCTTTGATAAATGTATCTGACAACACGACGTCTGTTGAGGGAACCATGGCGTTTGATGCCAAAGCTATTTTAAAGAATTTACCGTCTTTGCCCGGCGTGTATCGTTATTTTGACGCCGAGGGCCATTGTTTGTATGTCGGTAAGGCTCGTGATTTGAAGCGAAGGGTTTCAAGTTATTTTCAGAAAAAGGATCTCACACCGAGAATTGCCATCATGGTTTCACAAATTGAGCGACTGGAAACCACGGTGACTCGCTCTGAGGCTGAGGCATTGCTTTTGGAAAATAACTTAATTAAATCTTTGTCACCGAAATACAACATTCTATTTCGAGATGATAAAAGTTACCCATATTTAAAGATCAGTTCGGAATCTTTTCCGCGAATTGCCTACTACCGAGGCGGCGTGGATAAAAAAAGTCGTTTTTATGGTCCTTATCCAAATGCGCAAAGTGTTAAGGAGGCCATTCAGATTTTGCAGAAAGTTTTTCGTTTAAGAACGTGTGAGTCCAGTGTTTTCAATAATCGCTCCAGAGTTTGTTTGTTGGCGCAAATTGGACGTTGTTCCGGCCCTTGTGTCGGCGCGATTTCCCGAGAGGATTATTCTGCTGACGTACAAAGAGCGGAACAGTTTTTGGACGGACATAGTGATGAGTTGATGACCGATCTTCAAAATCGCATGATGGCTCATTCGGCAGCGTTGGAATTTGAAAAGGCGGCCGTGTTAAGAGACCAAATCGCCGCGCTGTCCAACATTTTGCATCAACAAGCTGTCGATACGACGGGCGGTCAGGTTGATTGCGATATTATCTGTGTAAAAATTCAAAACAATGCGGTTTGTGTCAATTTGGCTATGGTGCGTGGTTCTCGGCATTTGGGTGATAGAGCCTATTTCCCGACTCTGCCCAAAGGCGGGGAGACTAATGAGCTGGAAATTTTTGAAGCGTTTGTGAGTCAACACTACGAATCGCTGGCAGTGCCCAGCCTGATCATCACCGATGTGAGCGGAGATAAAGACGATCTGGAAAATCTTTTATCCGAGCTGTCGGAACGGAAAGTTTCTGTGGTTCACAACCCGACGGGAATCCGACGGCAGTGGCTGGAAATGTGTCAAACGAACGCTGATATTCATTTAGCGCGCCATCTGGCAACGACAGGTTCTCAGCTGGCTAGGTTAAAAAATCTTTGTGAAGTCTTACAAATTGTCCCTCCCAATGAAGATTGGATGAAAATTCGCATGGAATGCTTTGATATCAGTCACACCTCGGGTGAGGCGACGCAGGCTTCCTGTGTCGTCTACGAGGGGGCAGGTATGGCGCATAATCAATATCGGCGTTTCAACATCACAGGAATCGAACCGGGCGATGACTATGCAGCCATGCGCCAAGCCGTGCAGCGTCGCTACCAGCCGGTCAGTCGGGGAGAAGGGGATTTGCCGAGTATTGTGCTCATTGACGGCGGCAAGGGGCAAGTTCAGGTCGTTAAGGAAGTGTTTGAGGATCTTGGATTGGACACATCGGTCATCGTTGGCGTTGCAAAAGGCGAGGGTCGTAAAGTTGGGTTGGAGACGTTGATTTTCGCTGATCCAGAGCGCAAGCCTCTGACTCTCGGTAGGGAATCTCAGGCGTTGATGTTAATTGCGGAAATTCGGGATGAAGCTCACCGTTTCGCGATTACGGGGATGAGGGCGAAACGTGCGAAGGTTCGTAATTCATCTAAATTGGAAGATATTGAAGGTATCGGTCCAAAACGCCGTCAGAAAATCCTTAGCCGTTTCGGTGGTATGCGGGGATTAAGAAACGCAAGCGTCCAAGATATTGCTAGAATTGACGGTATATCAACGGAGCTCGCTCAGCGTATCTATACTCAGATTCACGGGCAATCGATTGCTCTGCAAGAACAAGATTAAAGACAAGTTACCCTAAGATGAAACGTCAACGCTTACCGATCAATGTGCCCATGATTTTGACTTGGGCTCGTATTGCCCTGATTCCCCTGATTATCGGGGTTTTTTATGTGCCGGACACAATACTGTCGCCTTTTATGCAAAATGTTTGGGCGACAATTATTTTTGTCGTGGCCGCTTTGACAGACGCTTTTGACGGTTATATTGCGCGTCGCTACAACATGGAGAGTGCCATTGGAGCGTTTTTGGATACTTCAGCGGACAAGTTGATGGTTTGTGCGGCCCTGATTGTGTTGCTTGATTTCAATCGTGTGGACATGCTTGTGGCACTGATCATTATCGGTCGCGAGATTACCGTGACAGCCTTGCGCGAGTGGATGGCCAAGGTTGGTGCGGCAGCTCGCGTCAAGGTCAATTGGTTTGGCAAGATTAAAGCAATCGCACAAATGGTTGCAATTCCGATGTTGCTTTTCTATGAAGATTTTTTAGGTATTTCAATGTTTTGGTTGGGTA
This sequence comes from Candidatus Aphodousia faecipullorum, assembly GCA_018714205.1. Taxonomy (GTDB): domain Bacteria; phylum Pseudomonadota; class Gammaproteobacteria; order Burkholderiales; family Burkholderiaceae_F; genus Aphodousia; species Aphodousia faecipullorum. The sequence goes on along the minus strand of DVNR01000074.1, from coordinate 159 downwards.
CCATTTTGATTTATGTGGCAGCGTTCTTGACAATTTATTCTATGATTGTTTATCTAAGGGCAGCTGGCCCGTATCTTTCTTCAGATACTCCGGTTAAGCCGCAGTAGTTTTTTGATCTTTTTTGTGTTGGGGCGAATTGAATCGCCCCATTTTTTTCGA
>DVNR01000073.1 GCA_018714205.1 Candidatus Aphodousia faecipullorum | reverse complement strand
AGGATGGCATAGAACGTTATTTTTCGCCGTCGGCCAGGGTATCGGCATTGCCTTGCTTTTCACCATGGCTTTGTCTGGCATGGGGCTGATCCTCATGTCCAGCCCACTGCTTTTTGGAATGATCAAAGTTCTCGGCGCGTTTTTTGTCCTGTATCTTGGATGGAAAAGTTGGAGAAAACCGGCCATTCATTTCGCATCGAATGCTAACGCCCCGAGTTGCGACCCTTCGAATCAAGGGGGCTGGTGGTCAAATTTTTCAAAGGGGATTGTGATTTCGCTTTGCAACCCTCAGCCAATCGTTTTCGGTATCACAGTTTTGCCGCAATTTATCGATCCGGCTCAACCTTATGTCGCGCAGTCGGTTTTGATGATCAGCATTTACGCCGTGTTGGTGATGGTGAATTTGACGCTTTACGCCGTCTTAGCTGAGAAAGCTCGGCGCTTTTTCGCTGGCCCAAGAGGGGCGCAATTAATTAATCGGTCAACCGCCATTGTCTTCTTTTTGATTGGTTTGCTGGTACTGTTTTCTGCAATTTCTGATTTTTTCAAATAAATTTGTATTTAGTAAAGCCAGATCCCCCAGTTCCGTGTTAGGGAATTGGGGGAGCATTTCTGAGGGCTGTCTGATTTAACGCTTATTTTCAAAAGTTAGGCATTAGAAGTAGTGCACCATGCCGGCGAGGACTTCGCAACCCTTGAGGTTCGTCTTTCCTTCATTCGTTTCTTGATCTTGTTGAGCGAAACCAATGTCGGTGTATAGGTGCGTGCGTTTGGTGAGCACATAGTCATAACCGGCTTGAACGGTATAGCGCGTCACATCGTTTTTAATCGGGCTGTCGGAGTATTCTGCATCCATGTAGCCAACCCCGACCTTTGCCCGACCATTGCCGATTGGCCATTGCAAAGACAAACCCGCGCCAATGCCATCGTACGTGTCAGCTGAATTTGATCGGATGTAGCCACCCATGGCATTGATGGTGCCATTTTCGAAGTAGTGGATGAAGGCGTAGGGTTTCAAAAAGCCGAAATCATAGCTGCCAAGCAAGGTGACCGTTGTCGGTTGTTCGCCGTTGTCATGCTGATGCTTCAAGTTGACGGTGTCGACGATGCCAGTGAGCAAGAGTGGACCGTTGCTATAACGTGCGCCCAGAGCCATATAGCGATCGTCACCGTCCACGTAACCTGTTTCGTTGGTGTTGGCAAAGGAGTATTGAGCATAAAGTTTCAAACCAGCCATGTCCGGAGAAGCATAGGTCACCGCGTTATTGATCGTGAGATAGTCACCTGATGTGACGGATTTCGTTCCACCGATGAAGTCGCTCATCGCCGAGCCAAAAGGATTCGTGATGGTGCTCGCTAAAGCGGTGGTGCCAACGGGGCTACGCAGCTTGCCGACTTTGCCAAGCGTGAGTTTGCCGAAGGGACCGGAGAGTGCAACGGAAGATTCACGAGCGAAGAAGCTGCTACTGTCTTGAAGCGCGCCGGTATCCGCTAAAAATTGGTTTTCAAGGACAAAGTGAACTTTATAGCCGTTGCCTAAATCTTCAGTTCCTCGAAACCCGACGCGAGAGCTGTTTCGCATGCCGGATTTCATTTCAAAAGACCAACTGTTATGAATAGCGTTATCGGCATTGCCCGAAGTGCGGCTCAGGGAGAAACCGTAGTCAACTAAACCGTATACTTCAACGCTCACAGCATGAGCAGAGGTCAGAGAACAGGCCGCCAAGGCGCAGCACAACAAACTTCTATTAATCATGATTCGCTCCTTCCGAAGAGTTCCAAGAGATTAAGAAGCAGTATCGGATCCAAGGATCATCTAGACAAGAGCGATATATTCAAGATCAGTTTGAAGAAAACGACAAGATAAACGCTATTTCACAGCATCGAGCCCATGAAATTTGCGAACTTTGTCTCAAGTTGCCTACTCGTATTTATCCAGTAAGAGCGCAAGAGAGTTTCCGTCGTGTTTGATCGGCTGCCAGTCTGTTCCAGCGAAAAAGTTTTTTAAAACCGGTTCAAGTTGACGATCAACGTCCCGGTGCAGTCTACTCATGGTTTCGCAGAACCATCGGATAAAAGTGCGAACTCTGCGCAACCTCAAAGATTCCGGTCTGACATAAATATAAAGCTCAAGAGGAGGTGAGCACCAGCCTGGTAGCACCGGCTTCAGACCGCCTACAACAAATTCTCGATATGAATGCAATGTCGGAATGCCGGAATGAATGCCTGATCCGATCAATGTGGCGTTTTTTGCCGCTTGAGCCGAGTAGAAATGAATTTCATGGTCCCAGGCCAATGTTTTTGTGACGCCATTGCGCGTCAGCTCGTCAATCGTTTTTCGCATGGGACTATGGAAAACAATGCCGGTGTGGGCAATTAAGTCATCAGGCTCATTGGGGTAACCATGAGCCTTGATGTAAATTGGCGAGGCGCAGGGGATTGCCCACCCAGCGCCATAGGCAATTTGCACAATGCCGGGGCTTGCGGGATCCGGTCCGTAGCCGCAAACGACATCGATAAGCCCATTGGGAGAAATAAAGGTGACGGGCAACTGTGAATGCCAGTCCACGATGTCAAGTGATAACTCAGGGTATTTTTCGTGAAATTGGGCAAGTGGACCGATGAGAAAGTTGTCTAGGACAGCAGGGGGAATGCCGACGCGCAACGTACCTTTCATGCTGTCAGGAGAGGAAAGAAGTTGCTCAAGCATTAAATCGTGCTCTTGAATAATTTTTTCACAGTGTTTGAGCGCTACCTGACCTTCGGTCGTCAGCCCAAAAGGTCGTTGATGCCTGTCCACCAAAGCGACATGCAAGGATTTCTCAAGCGTTGAAATCGTTCGACTGATGCTAGAAGCGTCAACTTGCAACTTATCGGCTGCGCGTTGAATGCTACCGGTTTGAGCCACCAAACGGAAAATGCGCCAATCATCTATGTTGCTGTATCGCTTCACGTTTTTTCCCTCCTGGTAATTCTCCGATTCTAGCGGATTATTTGTATTCATCTTAAAAAGTTTGCAAAGTTTTAAAAATGAATTAACAGAATTGTCAATACAAATTGAGTAGTTTGCACTTTTCATTCTTCTTTGATAGGAAGATGATTGAGTCACTTAGGCAAATCAATATCGGTTTATCGACAAGTAAATACAGGAGTATCCCTATGCCATTAGGTTATCCATCTGCCGGTGAAAAGGCTAAAGCTGTTGATTACTTCGAGCACAATGGCTCTGTGCATGATGAGTTTTACTGGATCAGCGAAATTAATAAAGCCTCTTTGGTCATGAACACCGAAGAAGGGTTGCTTTCAAAAGAGCACGCAAAAACATTTGCCAAAGGATTGGCGGAAGTCATTGCCGAAGGCGATCGTCCGGAAAGCCCTCGTCCCCGAGTTTATATTCGGTACGAACCGTTGATGATCAAGCATTGTGGCATCGCCTGCACTTTGCTGCATTGTGGTCGTTCCAGCCAAGATATTCACTCAACGTTTTTCCGCATGGGTATGCGTGAAAAGCTTTTGGCATTCATGAAGGCGGCGCTGGCTGCGCGTCGTGCGATTTACCAAGTTGCCAAGGAGCATCGTCATACCGTGATTCCCAATTACACCAATGGTGTCGCCGCGCAACCGAATTCATTAGGTCACCAGTGGTTGGGTCATGTACAAAGTTTTGAACGCGACTTCCGTCTGTTGGTGGCCGCGTTCAATGAAACCAATCAGTCTCCAATGGGCACTACGGTTTTAAACGGAACGAGTTGGCCTTTGAATCGCCATCGAATGGCCGAGCTATTAGGTTTTGATGCGGTGATTGATAATGCTTTTGATGCTGGGCAGATCGCCGGTGAAGACATGTTTGTTCAAACAGCTCAAAGCCTTGTGCTTCCAATGTTGCACATTGGTCATTTCATCCAGGAGATCATGACTCAATACGCTCAGTCTCGTCCTTGGATGCTTGTAACGAGTACGTATGTCTCATCGGCAATGCCACAAAAGCGAAATCCCGGACCGCTCATTGACGTGCGTCGTAACGCGAGCGAGGTGATCAATGAAACCAATGGCACGGTTTGGCGTGTTCATAATTTGATGACAGGGATGTATGACGGCAAGGATTTGCCGTTGGGGCGCCAGTTATTTGATGATGCAACGACAGTGATGAACGACTTTACCGATGTTGTCGGCATGCTGAAAATTGATCCTAAACGGGCACTTGAAGAGCTTAACAGTGATTGGACTGCCTCTCAGGAGTTGGCGGATATTTTAATGCGTCGCTTTAACGTGCCTTTCCGTGTCGGTCATCATTTCGCAAGTGCCATGGTCACCTATGCACGTTGCCATCAATTAACACCGCTAACCTTCCCGTACGATGTCGCTTGCACGCTTTGGACCGAAGAGGTGAAAAAAGAAGCTGAAGGCACCGCCAGCGAGACTTTCCCCTTGTCGGAAGCTGAATTTAAGGCAGCGTTGGATCCCGTGGCGATTGTGGCCAACCGGCACGTATACGGTGGACCCCAAGAAAGTGAAATGGATCGTCAGTTTGAAGAACGGCTTCAGGCGATGCAACGTGATGAAAAGTGGGTCGAGGAAACACTTGCCCGAATTGAAACGGCTACTGAGAAGCGACAATCGCTTTATGAGGCGTTAATGCGGTAGTTTTTTCTTATCCTGTTCTCATCCTCCCAATCTCTAAATGGAGATTGGGAGTTTATTTTTGGTGTTTCGTGTGATCCTATCTTGACTTTTTAAGTTCTTTCATCCTTTTTCGGGCGAAGATGCGCTTTAACGTGTTCGCATCGCTTGCCAAACAAGGCGCGGAGAACCAGAGATGGAGAAAGTCAAACGAATTTTGGCTTGTCCAATGACCAGGCTTGCATGACAAGTTCAGCGGCCGAAAAATCAACGACGTGTCCGCCTAAACATAGGTTTTTGTCAATGAAATGCCAATGCCAACCGTGGCCACAATTTTCGGCGAAGGAAATGGGAAGATAAAAGCCGACCAAAAAACCTTCTATTTTTGAAAAAATTGAGCTGACCGCTTGATCTGCGCATTCTGAAAAAGGCTTAAATGGTAGGCTCTGTTTGCCAATGCTACGAACCGTTATATGCTCGAAAACTCCTTGAGCTCGCAGCCCCCAAATAGTGTCGATGGAAAGCCCGCTTTGTGCCAATTGATGTGAGAGCGAATGTAAGTCAACCGGTTGCTTTATACTGACTTTTTGTAAAGGAAGTGTATCTGTCTTAAAAACTTGCGCGAAGGATAAGGGGGTGTCTGCGCTCAATTCATAAGCCTCTCCACCGGGAATTGCCTTAAAAGCCTGCCCATTGAGGATGATAAGCTCACCGTCCAATCCCTCAAAAGTGCCGAGACCGCAGTTCGCTTGTCGGAGAACATCACCGACAGTTCCTCGTTTTTCGTACTGACCGTTCAGTAATTCAGAGAAATTGGATAATTGAGTCAGATGTTGCATGAGTCATCTCCTTATTTCCCAACTTATTCTAACTAATAAAAAAGCCGGTACCATTGGCACCGGCTAAAAATCCACATTGAAGGTGGGTGCTAAAGCATGAAGAAAATCGTGACAAACAGTGAAACGATCAGCCCACCGAAGCAGGGAATGAGTGTACGACGTACAACAGCCAATGGGTTGGCGTTAGCAAAGCCCGCCACGATAATGATCACACCGGCGACAGGAGATACGGGGCGTAAGAATTCACTGGCAAGTTGCATCATCATGGCGAGATCAATAGCGTCACCGCCTAAGCCGGCTGCCACGGCTGGGGCAATCGGTACAAGACCTGTAAAGGAAGCGACACCAGAACCCGTCAAAACGGTGACAATTCCGATCACGATGGACACAACAATGCCGGTTCCCGCCATGCCAAGGCCTGCATTCTTCGCAGCGTCAATTAACAAAGCAACCAGTCCGGTATTTTGCAAACCGGCGGCAAATAGCGCAGCGACAAAGATTAAGCCGACGACACTCGTTAACATATGCCCCATGCCCTTAAACATGGCACTGCCGTCTTTAAAAACGACCGTCAGATTTCGACGCGTGGCGAGATCGACCAAAATTGCGAAAACCCAACCGATGAACATGGCCGTGGCGACGTCGAGCACAATGGTTTTGTAAACTAACTTATTAAAGATAAAAAGTAATACTAAAGGCACTAAAGGAAGCAAAGCGTAGTATCCGGGAAGCTTTTCAGCTTTTTCGTTTTTCTTTGCGACATCAAAATTAGAAACCTGAGGCAAACGACCTGCAGCGGCATCTTTTTTATCGTAGTACTGTTGAACAATGACGTGTAATACGACTGTCACTAAAACCGCTGGGATGGCAACCGGCAATTGATGCTGAATCAAATAGACCATGGGATCCACACCGGCGGTGTTCGCCGTTAATACGGCAATCGCGCTCGAGGGGGCGTAGGAAAAAACCAAAACGGAGCCGATCACTGCGGCGGCCGACAAAGCCGATACCCCAATACCGAGCAGAAGCGGATAAACGCTAACAGCCAAAAGCATTGCGAGTCCTGCGGCCGAAGTAACGACCAAACCCAAGAAGTGTCCGAGGATAAACACAGCGCCTAAAACAAGATACGGGCTTTTGAACTTTTGAAGCGGCTTCATGCATGTTGCGACCAATTTATCACTAGCCCCAATTTGATCCATGTAAGCCGCAAAGCCACCGGCAATCAAAATGATGAAGCCGGTGCTGGCGACTTGAGATCTCGATAGGGCACTCAATTGAGCGAATAAGTCAAAACCCACCCAGCCGGTGCTGTGCGCTCCTCTCGGTAGGATAGAGTCAACTCCGCCGAGCACAGCCAAAAGGTTAAGGGCCAGTCCCGAAAAGAGCAAAAGGACATTGACCTGAAGATTTTTGACAATGCCCCAGCCAGTCAAAATGACGATCACGATCGCCAGATAAGGCATAAGATTTTCAAGCATGTTTCTTACCCCAGAGAAAAATAAGGAAAAGAGTTTCAAATGAAAGTATCAGCCAGAAGATGCTTGAAAACCATATCGGACGTTTCAACTCAGTTTGACAATTTTGTCAACTTGACAAAAAAAAAGCCCGAGGCGGGGAGCAAACCGCTTCGGGCTTAAGTGAAAGAAAATGGTTTATTTGATATTTCTAATCAGATTACGGGCCAAACGTTCCGCTTCAAACAGATCGTTAGTCATGTTATTGCCTAATGCTTGAGCAATGCCCGTGCGTTGCAATTGTCGTAATGTGTGATCGGTTGCCCCACAAATGATTAATTCGAAGTTGCGTCGTTTTAATGCGCGAATATACGTCATGATGATATCCATGGCGGAGTTGTCAATGTTCATCAAATGCGTGCAATCAAAAATAATGACTCGGCTAGCATCATGTGCTGTGATGCGCTTAGGATCCGTTACGTGAGAAAGTTTCGAAACCGAGCCGAAAAATAGCGATCCTTGTAAATTCCAAGCCTCAATGCCAGCCGGTGTATCCGCTGAAAGAGTGAGCGGTGTTACCTTTGTGAGGGTGTTCATCCGGTAAAGGAAGAACAGGCAAGAGGTGACAAGGCCCACTTCAACCGCCACTGTCAAGTCAAAAATGACGGTGAGTAGGAAGGTTAAAAGTAAAGTGACCTTATACGACATCGTCATGCGACGCAGACGCTTAAATTCCGCCCAATTTCCCATATTGGACGCAACGGAGAACAAAATGGCCGATAAAGCCGCCAACGGAATGTTGGAAGCAAGCGGTGCGGCCGCAACCACGACAATCAAAAGTGTGATGGCGTGAACAACACCGGAAATCGGGGAGACTGCGCCGCTCTTAATGTTGGTGACCGTGCGGGCAATGGTTCCTGTCGCCGGAATGCCGCCGAAGAAAGGAACAACCATGTTGGCAATGCCTTGACCCATCAATTCCTGATTGGGGTTATGGCGATCATCGGTCAATGCGTCGGCCACACGGGCGCAAAGCAAGGATTCAATAGCACCCAAAAGAGCGATCGTGATCATCGGGCCGAAAAGCCCGCGCATGTGCGACCAGCTCAATTCCGGCATTTGCAGACTGGGCAGGGCTTGAGGGATGCCACCGAATTTTGAGCCGATAGTTTCCACCGGTAAATTAAGTGAGCTCACGGCAAGAGTGGAAAGGACCAAAACAACCACAGTGCCCGGCACTTTCGCTACCCAGCGTTTCCATTGAGCTGTACGGGTGGAAAGATCTTTCGGCCAGAATTTAATCACGAAAAAAGAGATGAGAGCGATGCCTAACGCATGATAGTTAATGGTGCCGATGTGAGTGTAAATTGCATGCATTTGACCGAAAAAGTCGGCGGGCATGTTCTCGATTCTCAGTCCGAGGAAATCTTTAACCTGTGAGAGGGCAATCAAGACGGCAATACCATTGGTAAAGCCGATCACAATGGAGACAGGAATAAATCGGATTAGGTTGCCGATTTTTAGCAAGCCCATTAAAAATAATAAGATGCCGCTTCCAATGGTCGCAATCATGAGATTGGCAAGACCGTAGTCGGCAATGATGCCGTAAATAATGACAATGAAGGCGCCGGCAGGACCGCCAATTTGCACACGGCAACCACCTAATAGCGCGATCAGCAGGCCTGCAATGATGGAGGTGTAAAGACCGGCTTCCGGAGTGACGCCTGAAGCAATGGCGAAAGCCATCGCCAGCGGCATGGCCACCATGCCAACGGTAAGACCAGCGCTGATATCGCGGGCCAGCATGTGACCATTGTAATGATGGATGAGATCAAAGCTTGCCGGATGAAACGGTTCCAAAGGGACATTGCCTAAGGCATGCCGCAAGCGTTCGGTAATGCTCATTTTTTGTCAGTAGAGAAGTTAGGAGTTAAATAATGTAAAAACAGTTGGCAAAGTGCCAACTGTTTTTTTAAACCATGAGCAAGCTGCTCAATTTTTCGTTAGTGCAAACGCATGCCGGGGACTGCACCGTCCTGCGCCTCTAAAAGAAACAGACCGGATTTTTCGTCAGCATCGCTCGCGGACAGAAGCATACCCTCACTGACGCCAAATTTCATCTTTCTCGGAGCCAAGTTGGCAATGACAACCGTCAATTTGCCTTCCAAGTCTTTTGGATCAAACCAAGCTTTTATGCCGGAGAAGATATTGCGAGTCTTTCCTTCGCCGATATCAACGGTAAGTCGCAAGAGTTTTGTCGACCCTTCGACAGCCTCGCATTTGACAATCTTGGCAACACGAAGATCAAGCTTGTTGAAATCGTCAATGGTGACTTGAGGAGCAATTTCCTCTCCACAGGGGGCGACCGGCTTGACCGTTTCCACAACGGGCGGAATCAGACCATCCAATTGCTTCATATCGCAACGCTGCATTAAATGCTTGAATGGTTTGATTGGCATATCCGAAGTGAGCGGGCGCAAAGCGCTCTCCCAAGTGAGTTCACCGCAATTTAAGAACTCTTCAACTTTTTGAGCTGTGGCTGGTAAAACCGGTTTGAGCATCAAAGTGAGCAAACGGAAAGCTTCCAAGGCAACAGAGCAGACCTCGTGGAGCTTTTCGCGGTCTTCATCAGACTTAGCCAATTCCCAGGGCTTTTCGCGATCAATGTATTCATTGACGGAATCTGCCATCGTCATGATGGCGCGAAGCGCTCGGGAGTATTCACGTAGGTTGTAAAGGGCTGCGATTCCTTCTACCGCATTACGCAAAACCTTAATGAGCGTATGGTCGGCCACGCAATCATCGACGCGCGAATCAAAGCGCTTGACAATGAAGCCTGCCGCACGGCTCGCGATATTAACGTATTTGCCGATTAGATCAGCGTTAACTCGAGCCATGAAGTCTGCTTTGCTGAAATCCACGTCATCGTTGGTTGGCCCCATCTTGGCGGCAAGGTAATAGCGCAGCCATTCCGGGTTCATGCCCAATTCAAGATATTTCATTGGGCTGATGCCGGTGCCGCGGCTCTTACTCATTTTGCGACCGTCCACCGTCATGAATCCGTGTACAAAGACGTTATCGGGAACACGATAGGGGCGACCTGCGAAATTGAGCATTGCCGGCCAAAAGAGCGTGTGGAAATACACGATGTCCTTACCGATAAAATGAATCTGTTCGGTCTTGTCATCATTGAGGAAACGCCAGAAATCGAATCCCATCTTTTCGGAATAATTTTTCAAGCTGGCGAGATAGCCTACCGGAGCGTCCAACCAAACGTAGAAGTATTTGCCCGGTGCGTCAGGAATCGGAATGCCGAAGTACGGAGCGTCACGCGAAATGTCCCAGTCACCGAGTTTGCCGTCACCAAGCCATTCCTCATCCTTGGCTCGAATTTCCGGTTGAACACGGTCAACACCACTCTTGCCTTGGCCGTTAACCCAATCCTTTAAGAATTGAACACAAATCGGATCGGACAGACGGAAGAAGTAGTGCGTCGAATGACGCAGTTCAGGGGTTGCTCCTGAAAGGGCAGAATAGGGGTTGATGAGCTCGGTCGGCGCGTAAACCGCTCCGCATTTCTCACAATTATCGCCATATTGGTCCTCGGCGCCGCATTTTGGACATGTCCCCTTGATGAAGCGGTCGGCCAAGAACATGCCTTTCACCGGGTCATAAAATTGCTCGATGTCTTTCGTGTAGATCAAGCCGGCGGCCTTCAGACGGCGATAAATGTCTTGAGAAAGCTCGACGTTTTCCGTGCTGTCGGTTGAATACCAGTGATCGAATTTAATATGAAAACCATCCAAATAGGCCTGGCGGCCGGCAGCGATGCGAGCAACAAATTCCTGAGGAGTGACGCCTTCTTTTTGCGCGGCGATCATCATCGGGGCGCCGTGTGTGTCATCGGCGCCGACAAAGCAAACTGTGTGGCCATACATTCGTTGAGTGCGAACCCAAATGTCTGCCTGAATATATTCCATGATATGACCGATGTGAAATGGCCCGTTCGCATAGGGCAAAGCGGTCGTTACAAAGATTTGACGTTTTTGCATGATTACCGGTACAAAAAGAAGTTTCAAAATTGGAATTGAACATTGTAGCAAATGCCATAATGCCTAACGCCCTGTTTCGTCTAAAAAAATAAGGTACAACCCGTACGGTTTTCGATCTTTCAAGGCTTGAAAAGAAAATTTCTTAACAAAAATGTTCAAGTCCTACTTGAGCTTATTTTTGAAAAATCGGAAAATGACGAAATCTCCCTAATAAATCGTTGTTGGAGTAAGTCCGTGACTCAAAGAGAAAAAATTCTTGAAGTATTAAAGGAAGTTGTTGACCCTTGGATGCAAGCCGATTATGTCTCAACGCGGATGGTCAAGGTTAATGAAGCGGGCGATGAAGCTTTGATTGAATTGGGCTATCCGGCCGGTCGAGAGCTAAACGCAGTCAAAGAGCGAGTAAAAAAGGCTTTAGTTTCGGCTGCGATTGACGCCAAGGTTGAGGTAACGCAAAAAATTGTCGCCCATGCGGTTCAACGAACTCTTAAAGTTTTGCCTAATGTTAAAAATATTATCGCAGTTTCCAGCGGTAAGGGCGGCGTTGGAAAAAGCACGGTTGCCGCAAATTTAGCTCTAGCACTTGCCCGAGAAGGCGCCAAGGTTGGCGTGTTGGACGCAGATATTTACGGTCCGAGTCAACCGATGATGCTTGGAGCAATGGGGCGCCCCATGACCAATGACGGTCAAAAAATGAATCCGATTGAGTCTCTTGGACTGGAAATTAATTCCATCGGTTTTTTAGTTGACCCTGATGAACCGATGATATGGCGCGGTCCGCTTGTTGCTCAGGCGCTGACTCAATTGCTTACTTTGACGAATTGGCACGATTTGGATTATCTCGTCATTGACATGCCACCGGGCACGGGTGACATTCAATTAACCCTTTCTCAAACCGTTCCCGTGACCGGCGCTGTGGTGGTGACAACACCGCAGGACATAGCCTTGTTGGACGCCAAAAAAGGCTTGAAAATGTTTGAGAAGGTCAATGTGCCAATTTTGGGAATCGTTGAGAATATGTCTTTATTTGTTTGTCCAAACTGCGGTCATGTGGAGCATATTTTTGGAGAAGGTGGCGCGAGGCGAATGAGTGAGACGTATCACGTTCCCGTCCTTGGACAGTTGCCGCTAGACGCCAAGATTCGGGAGCAAGCCGACGGTGGAAAGCCTTCTGTCGCTGCCGATCCTGATGGGATGGTTGCGGGCATTTATCGTGAAATCGCTCTTAAGGCAGCGGCAGGCATTGCCAAAACCGCCAAGGACATGTCGCTCAAAATGCCTTCGATCAAAGTGGAGAATGACTGATGCCGATTGTTAAGCCCGATTATCAAGCACCGGCTTGGACGGTTGGGGCTCAAATGCAAACGATCGTCGCCGCTAAACTGTGTCGAAAGCCTCACGTCGTTTATCGCCGCGAGCGCTGGGATACTCCCGATGGGGATTTCATTGACGTGGATTGGGCAACACCGGAGACGCCGGATGCGCAGGCCCCGATTCTAGTGCACTTTCACGGGCTTGAAGGAAGCTCATCAAGTCACTACGCTTTGGCGCTGATGCATGAAACTGTGAATCGGGGTTGGCGAGGCTGTGTCGCTCATTTCAGAAGTTGCTCCGGTGAAAACAATCGGCTATTGAAGTCGTACCACGCCGGTGCTATCGATGATATGCAGTGGGTTTTCGAAACCGTTCGATCCCGCTATCCGAATGCTCCTTTATACGGTGTTGGGGTATCACTCGGAGGAAACCAGATTTCTTTATTTTGCGGCAAGCGAGCTGAAGTGGCGAAATCGCTTTTGACCGCTGCCGTTTCAGTAGCGGCTCCTGTTGATCTTGTCGCAGGCAGCAACCTTTTAAAGTATGGCTTTAACCGTGTTTACTCCAAAATGTTTTTGGATAGCCTCATTCCAAAAGTGATAGAAAAATACAATCGATTTCCTGAGGCTAAAAAGCTGATCGATATCGAAGCGCTTAAAAGTTGCAAAAATTTTTACGACTTTGATTCGATTTATACTGCTCCCGTGCACGGTTTTTCGAGTGCCATGCAGTATTGGACTGAGGCCTCAGCTAAGCCGTGGCTGAAGTATGTGAAAGTTCCGTTCTTGCTGTTGAACGCCCGCAATGATCCTTTTTTACCTGCTTGGGCTTTGCCGACGCTAGCCGATGTTTCCGATCAGGTATGGCTGGATCAACCTGCCGAAGGGGGACATGTCGGTTTCCCTACCGGCCATCCGCCCGGAGAAATTACCTATTTGCCTGAAAGAATTTTCCGATTCTTCATAGAGCGTCGTTGATATTGAAAAGGCTTGAGCCCCGTGTCATTTGTTATTTAGCTTTCTAAGAAGAGGGCATTTCGGTACAATGCCCTCTTCTTTCAACAAAAAACGTTCCCGCGTCGGTTCATCGCACCGAAGTGGCGGGCCGTCTAGTTACGGAGGCGCTTATGTCGCATAAGTTGCTGCAACGAGATCCAATTTGTGGATTGGTTGCTTTAACGCTTTTTATTCTGACGATTCCTTTAAGTAATTGGGTCATTATGAATGTCGGACTGGTTTGTCCGCCCGAAGGCCCATGTCTGATTCCGGTTTGGCCTGGATTGTATGCGCCTTCAGCGGTGATGATCGCCGGGGCCGCGTTGGTTTTGCGCAATGGGGTCCAAGCTTTTTTGGGACCTTGGTATTCGCTTTTGGCTGTCGCTGTTGGGACGGCCTTGTCGGCTTTTTTCGCCGCTCCTTCTTTGGTTTTAGCCTCGGCGGCGGCATTCTGTTTTTCTGAGTTGGCTGATTTCACTGTTTATACGCCGATGAGAAAGCGCTTTCCAGCGTTTAGTGTCGTTTTGGCTGGATTGGCGGGATCGGTCGTAGATAGTGCCATTTTCCTATCACTTGCTTTTGGAAGCATTGAATTCATCACCGGCCAAGTGTTAGGCAAGTTTTGGATGGCGCTTCTGGCTGGCATAGTGATTCGTTATTTACGTCCTCGATTCGTGCAAAATCCGAAATTCTGATTTATCTGGCCCCGGATCGGGGCCATTTACTTATTATCGCTTTTTACGAGCAAGATACTCTTTCCACCCTTTCTCTCTTAATTGGCAAGCTGGGCAGCCGCCGCAGCCGTAACCCCATTCGTGAAAGTGTTGATGATCGCCTTCATAGCAGGTGTGGGTGTTTTCAACTATGAAGTCAACAAGTGTTTTTCCGCCGAGCATTTCTGCGAGCTCCCAGGTTTGTGCTTTTGTTAAGAACATGAGTGGCGTAGTGATCTCTATGCTCCGGTCTAAACCGAGTGTTAACGCATTTTGTAGGGCATCCATTGTGTTTCGGCGACAATCAGGGTAACCGGAAAAATCCGTCTGCCCCATGCCTGCCACAATAGTTTGGGCATTAATTAGATAAGCCCGTGCTGCGGCATAGGTGAGAAAGACAAGATTTCGACCGGGGACAAATGAATTTGGAAGGCCGTTTTCTGAGATTTCCCCCATCGTTTGATCATTGCCGGTTAAGGCGGATTGGGCAATTTGACCGAAGGAGCGAATGTTAACAACGATATCTGAAGCCAGCTTTTCGGCGTATTGCGGAAATTGGCTATATATTTTTTGAAGGATGCTTTTGCGGCAACTTAATTCAACGTGATTTTTTTGACCGTAATCGAATCCGATGGTGTGTACCCGGTCATAGTGATTAAGTGCCCAAAATAAGCAAGTGGTGGAATCTTGACCACCGGAAAAACTAACGAGAGCGGTTTTCAAAGAAAAATCCTTTCAAAATAAAAGAAATCCCCGCTTGCGGGTTCAACAAGCGGGGTGAGCAAACGCTTGAGCCCTTACATTTTAACGATTTGCAAGGCTCTCAAGGCGTTTAATTGCCATGTTGGCGACAACACTGACCGCCACCGGCAAGACTTCATCATTGAAGTCAAAGTTGGGATTGTGCAAGCTCACTGTATGTTGGTCATCGCGAATCCCAACACGGATAATGCAGCCGGGGACTTTTTGCAAATACTCGCTAAAGTCTTCAGAGCTCATGAACGGGTCAATGATTTTCGCATGATCTTCGCCGAGCAGCTCTCCGGTGACTTTGTACGCGGCCTCGGTTTGTTCTGGGCTATTGATGACAGAGCCGCATTCGCGAACATATTTGAGTTCCACCTCGCAACCGTTGGCAAGGGCGATGGACGGGACCATTGTTTTCACCGTTTCTTCGATTTGATCCCGTGTGGCAGGTAAGAAGGTACGAATCGTTCCACTCATCTTGCATTCGGCGGGTACAACGTTCATTGCTTCATAACGGCCTGCGTTTACCGAGCAAATTGAAAGAACAGCTGTATCAATGGGGTTGACTTTGCGAGAGACAATGGTCTGCAGGGCTGTAATAATTTGTGCGGCAACAGGAATAGGGTCTGTTCCTAGATGAGGACGGCCGCCATGCGTGCCCTTACCTTTTACAGTGATGTAAACGCTGTCGGAAGCGGCTTGAAGAGGACCGGGTTTGAAGCCAATTGTTCCTTTGGGTAGCATCGGTTCGGTGTGACCACCGTAAATTTCTTCAATTCCATACTTTTCCAAAAGCCCGGCTTGCACCAAAGCTCGTGCGCCGCCACAAATTTCCTCCGCCGGCTGGAAAACCAAAACCACTTTCCCAGGAAAGTCACGGTGAGTAGCAAGATAGCGTGCAGTTCCCAATAGCCAAGTCGTATGACCGTCGTGCCCGCAAGCATGGGCATAACCTTCATTTTGGCTCGTCCATTCGTATCCGCAATGATCATTCATTGGGAGACAATCCATGTCGGCTCTCACACCGATAGTGTGACCAGGACGGTTGCCTTCTACGACAGCGACAACCGCGCCTTTGACCAAATCAGTATCGATATCAGTGATGCCCCAATCGCGAAGGTGCTGACAGATGATGGAACAGGTGCGTTCCGTGTTAAAGCCATGCTCTGGGTGGCGGTGTAAATCATGACGGATTTCCGTTAACTCATCAGCCCAGTCCGCGACACCGGGTAAAAGGCGGTCAGCCAATAATGTAGCCATATATCTCTCCTAGACAAATTGAGAAGCATTTCGACATATTGTAGACTCTGCATCGTTCGAAACATTTTAAAAACTAAGGGTTAATACGTAACTTTGCGTGAGAATGTTTCGTTTCCTTGCCAATCTGCAATAGAAGATCTCTCGGAATAAAACATAATGCAAAACAAAACGGTTGTAATTCTCGTCAATACCGGCTCGCCGTCAGCGCCGACGGCGGCAGCGTTAAAGCCTTACTTGAGGGATTTTCTATCGGATCCTCGAATCATTGAGTTACCGCGCTGGTTTTGGTTACCGATTCTTAACGGCATTATTTTGAGAAAACGTCCAGCTCAAAGTGCGCAGCGCTATCAGAAGATCTGGATGCCGGAGGGGTCCCCTTTGATTGTCCACACCGATCGATTATCGCATAAACTCAACGCTCGGTTTGATGAGTCGGTTCGGGTTGACTATGCCATGCGGGTGGGCTACCCCTTAGTTGATAAAGTCATTGAAAAGTGGCAAGAAAAGGGAGTGGAAGATTTTATTATTTTCCCAATGTTTGCCCAATATGCCACGCAAACAGTTGAATCGGTAATGGATGCAGTGCGTGATTGGGAAAAGCGCACGAAAAAACCTTTTCGTTATAAAGTCATTGAGCCCTTTTACAATCAAAGCGGGTTTATTCAAGCGTTGGCCCAGCTGGTCCGCATTCATCGAAGCCATCCCGATACGCATTTGGTGATGAGTTTCCATGGCATACCGGTTAAAAGCATCCGTCGTGGTAGTCCTTATGAAAAGCAGTGTTTGGAAACGGCTCAGCGTTTGTCGATCGCTTTGGGGTTGAAAGAAGGGCAGTATTCAATCGCCTATCAATCACGGTTTGGAGGAGACCGTTGGCTGCAACCTTATCTGAGCGAGCACGTGCTCGAGCTGTTAAAAAAGAATGTTCGATCAATTGACGTAGTGTGTTTGTCATTTAGTGTGGATTGTTTGGAGACTTTGGAAGAAATCGGTTTGGAATTAAAGGAGCTCTTTTTGTCCGCTGGAGGACAGACCTTCCGCTGTTTGCCGTGCTTAAACGATGATGATCACGCCGTTGATTTCTATGAGCAATTAATCAGACGAAGGTTGCTGACTTAACGATCTTGTCTATTCGGTCTTGAAATTTATCTCTTTGCCCCCATATAGCCAATATCAACAATTTTATGTTTGCTGTGAGGCTAATCCATGCAAGAGACAAATTCGAATGTTCAAAACGATATGAAGCAGAATGCTTCTGACGATCAAGTTCAGGAGCAAGCTCAGTCGAACTGTGAAAATCAAGAAGCTGCGCAATCGGAGGCCTCGTCAGAGCAGGCTACTGCAGCGGCCGAGCCTCAAACTACTCAAGAGGCTGCTGTAGAACCCAGTGTGGAAGAACTTTTGGAAGCAGCCAAAGCAGAAAACGCCAAGTTGCAGGATCTATATATGCGGGCCTTGGCGGAAATGGAAAATTCACGCCGTCGTGCGGAAGAGGCTGTTGAAAAAGCCCACAAATTCGGTGTTGAAAAGTTCGCGAAGAATATGTTGCCGGTTTTGGATAGTTTGGAAAAAGCCTTGGAGTTGGCCGGAGAGGAACGCAACCCAATGATTGAAGGCATTGAGGCGACTTATCGTCAAATGGTTCAGGCTATGCAACAAAGCGGTATGACTGAGATCAATCCGGTTGGTGAGAAATTTGATCCGGCCGTTCATCAGGCTATCGCGATGGTGCCGGCGCAAGCCGATCAGGTCTCAGGCCAAGTGGCGCAAGTTTTCCAACGCGGATGGTTAATTAACGGTCGCGTTTTGCGTGCCGCCATGGTTAGTGTCATTCAGTAAATCGACAGCGAAAAATCGGGGACGAAAAAAAATATCTCTTGCCCCTTGAAACTTTCGCGATGACCCCCATATGGGTTTTAGACGAGCGGGGAAGGTGAATAGTAAAAGCCCCGCGATGTAAAGAATTTTTTAAAGGATCTGTAAAAATGGCAAAAATTATCGGTATTGACTTAGGTACGACCAATTCGGCCGTGGCAGTCATGGAAGGTGACAAGATTCACGTGATTGAAAACAGTGAAGGCGCTCGCACAACGCCGTCCATCGTTGCCTATATGGACAATGGCGAAGTGCTCGTCGGCGCAACGGCAAAGCGTCAGGCTGTGACCAATCCGAAGAACACGTTGTTTGCTGTGAAGCGTTTGATCGGTCGTCGTTTTGACGATGCCGAAGTGCAACGCGATATCGGTTTGATGCCGTTTAGCATCGTGCGTGCCGAAAACGGTGATGCATGGGTGAGTGTTCAAGAAGGCAAGAAACTCGCGCCGCAACAAGTTTCTGCTGAAGTGCTTCGTAAGATGAAGCAGACCGCCGAGGATTACCTTGGTGAGACGGTTACGGAAGCTGTTATCACGGTGCCGGCTTACTTTAACGACAGCCAACGCCAAGCCACAAAGGACGCCGGTCGCATTGCCGGTTTAGATGTGAAGCGCATTATCA
Source organism: Candidatus Aphodousia faecipullorum (assembly GCA_018714205.1). GTDB lineage: Bacteria > Pseudomonadota > Gammaproteobacteria > Burkholderiales > Burkholderiaceae_F > Aphodousia > Aphodousia faecipullorum. The sequence goes on along the minus strand of DVNR01000073.1, from coordinate 21,989 downwards.
ATGAACCGACCGCTGCCGCTTTGGCTTTTGGTTTGGACAAGGCAGGCAAGGGCGACAAGAAAATCGCTGTGTACGACTTGGGCGGCGGCACGTTCGATATTTCCATCATTGATTTGGCCGATATCGATGGTGATAAGCAATTTGAAGTGCTTTCAACAAACGGTGATACCTTCTTGGGTGGCGAAGACTTTGACCAACGTATCGTTGATTATCTCATCTCCGAATTTAAGAAAGACACGGGTGTTGACCTTAGCAAAGACATCATCGCTTTGCAGCGCTTGAAGGATGCTGCTGAAAAGGCCAAGATTGAGTTGTCCAGCCGTCAGGAAACGGAAATTAACTTGCCGTACATCACGGCCGATGCAACTGGACCGAAGCATTTGAATGTCAATTTGACGCGCGCTAAGTTCGAAAGCATGGTGGAAGACTTGATCAACCGCACGATTGAACCATGCCGCAAGGCTTTGGCTGACGCCAAGATCTCCAAGAGCGAAATCACGGACGTGATTTTGGTGGGCGGTCAATCACGTATGCCGAAGGTTCAGGAAACCGTTCGTGAATTCTTCGGTCAGGAACCGCGCAAGGACGTGAACCCGGATGAAGCCGTGGCTATCGGTGCCGCTATTCAAGGTTCAGTGTTGACTGGTGAACGTCACGACGTGCTTTTGTTGGATGTGACGCCGTTGACTCTCGGTATTGAAACGTTGGGTGGTGTGATGACGCCGATGATTAAGCGCAACACGACCATTCCGACCAAGCACGCCCAAGTGTTCTCGACCGCGGAAGACAATCAGCCCGCTGTGACGATTAAGGTCTATCAAGGTGAACGTGAAATGGCTGCAAGCAACAAGCTTTTGGGTGAATTTAACCTTGAAGGCATTGCTCCGGCTCCGCGTGGATTGCCGCAGATTGAAGTGACTTTCGATATTGACGCGAACGGTATTTTGCATGTTTCGGCCAAGGATAAAGCCACGGGCAAGGAAAACACGATTACCATCAAGGCTAGCTCCGGTTTGAGCGAAGAAGAAATCCAACGCATGGTCGATGATGCTGAAGCGAATAAGGCTGAAGACCACAAGCGCTTCGAATTGGCTCAAGCCCGTAATGTGGCCGATGCTTCGATTCACCAAGTTCAAAAGACCTTGAAGGATTTGGGCGATAAGGTGGAAGCAGCTGATCGCATGGCTTGCGAAGACGGAATCAAGCAAGTTGAAGAAGCTGTTAAGGGTGAAGACAAGGCTGCAATTGATGCCGCTGTTGAACGCTTGATGGCCGCTGCTCAAAAGATCGGTGAAAAGTTAAATGCCCAAGCTCAACAGGCTCAGCAAGCTCAACCGCAACAAGATAAGGCTCAGAAGGCCGATGATGATGTGGTTGATGTGGATGCCAAAGAAAAATAATCGGCAATAACAGAGGGCGTCCGGTGCGTTAAAGGCACGGACGCCTTTGCAGTCGGTTTTTCAGAGTCTGAAAAACGAAGGTTCAAGTTTAAAGCGTTGTTGCCGAGATCTTGAGCCTTTGTTTTTAGTAAAGGATTAAGTCAAAGATGAGCGATCGTGATTATTACGAAGTATTGGGTGTGGACCGCAACGCGAGCGCGGCTGACATTAAAAAGGCCTATCGACGTTTAGCCATGAAGTATCACCCAGACCGCAACGGCGGTGATAAAGAAGCTGAGGCTAAATTTAAAGAAGTTGGAGAAGCCTACGAAGTGCTCGGTGATGAGCAAAAGCGCGCTGCATACGATCGCTTTGGCAAGGCAGGTGTCAACCAGGGAGCCACCGGAGGCCCGGGTGGATTCGGTGGTTTTGGTCCAGAGGGATTTGCCGGAGGTTTTGCCAACATGGGCGACCTCGGCGACATTTTCAGTGAGTTCTTCGGTCAAGCCGGCGCCCGTCGCCAAAGCGGACCACGCGCAACGAAGGGGGTTGACCTTCGCTACGATTTGGAAATCACGTTGGAGCAGGCCGCAAAAGGCTATACAACTGAAATTCGCGTGCCTGGGTGGGAAAAGTGTGATGTGTGTGACGGAACGGGCAGCCGCTCGAAGTCCAAGCCCAAGAAATGCCCGCATTGCAACGGAACAGGCACGGTTTATGCCAAACAAGGCTTTTTCTCCGTCCAACAAACCTGTCCATATTGCCATGGCAATGGCGTGATCGTTGAAGATCCTTGCCCAAACTGCGACGGCACCGGTTTTAAGAAAGTCATGAAGACTTTGGAAGTGAAGATTCCAGCCGGCATCAATAACGGTCAGCGTATTCGCCTGCAGGGTAAGGGCCAGCCTGGGACAAACGGGGGGCCCGCCGGTGATTTGTATGTTGAAATCTCCATTAAGCCGCATGATATTTTCCAGCGGGACGGCGACGATTTACATGTTGAGTTGCCAATTTCGTTTGTGACAGCGGCCCTGGGCGGTGATGTGGATGTGCCGGTTCTGGATGGTGAAACGCGGATTACCATTCCGGAAGGAACGCAAAGCGGGAAGATTTTGCGCTTGCGTGGCAAAGGGGTGAAGAGTTTGCGTTCCGGTTATATGGGGGACTTGTATATCCACGTTTTTGTGGAAACACCGGTTAATTTGACGGAAAAACAAAAGAAGTTGCTACGCGAATTTGATGAGAATATCAACGAGCACAGTGAGAAACACTCACCGAAACATCAAAGCTTCATGGATAAAATGAAGGGACTTTTCAGTTAACCTTCGAACACGGAATAAGACCTGACGTGAGTTTCTTAAACTCTAGTCAGGTCTTTTTTTGTCAACTAACCGAAGCGTGAGTGAGTGACCTAAGCAACCGAAGAGAATTCCGAACAATGCCCCCGCCAGCACATCGCTGGGAAAATGCACAAACAGATAAAGTCTGGATAATCCCATCAAAACGGCCAGCACAAAGGCGATGACTCCCGCCTTTTGATGCCTCAGAGTCAGTGCCGTCGCAAAAGCAAATGCCGCTGCTGTGTGTCCAGAAGGAAATGAATGGTCAGAAAGACAGGCGATCAACATGTCTTCTGTCGGGTAAATATCGCAAGGTCTTTCACGACCGAATAGTGGCTTGAGAATCAGGTTAACAAAAACGAAATCCAGAATGAGCGCCGCTGACACACTAAGCCCAGTCATTCGCCACCGGCGGATGAGCAAAAGGATTGCTGAAGCAGCAATCCAGACTAGACCGAAATCGCCTAGGCGGCTAACGAACAGCACAGCCCAATCCATTGTTTCGGAGCGAATGGATTGCAAAAAATGCAAAATGGCGAATTCCATAATAGTCAGCAAAAAAACGGCTGAGCCAAAAGTCGCTCAGCCGTGTGTTCATTAATTTTAGGCCTGTGGCAGAGTGCTCTTTGGCAAAATTTTATTGATGTTTTTGATGAAAAGCACAGCGACATAAGTGATGATGCATGTGGCGATCACCAGTTCGATATTAGCAAGCATGCGCAATTCCCAAGCATAAAATTGGCCAATTTCGTACTGAGCAACTAAATCACTCATTTTAAAAAGAGCTGTTGCCCCGATTGCCAAGGGGAAAGTGAATGCGGCAAATCCCGGCGAAAAAGGAAGGCGCAGTAATCGAAATAGAGAAAGGTAAATCACGACAGTCATTAGGACTGCGATACCTAAAAGAACCGCGCACAAAAGTGGAGAGGGATTTTCAACAACGGTCAGCAGCCCGGCTAAAGAAAGACTTGCGGGTGCGGCCAAGATGGCGATCGTCGGTTTGGCACCGTCAGGAACCTGCGCATAGAACATAAAGCGGTAGATCATGATCGGCAGCATGATGGCATAAGCGACGATGCCGATTGTCAACAAGACTTGTGCGAAACCGAACCATTGTGGACCGGGACAAGCGACATCGGCCACAATGATGCCCACCGGCGGAATAAACCAACTGGGGACCATGTTCTGCATGATATGTTCTTTAGCTCTGAAAATAATGAAGGCGACTAAAAAAACTAAATGAACGCAGACGGCTGCCAGCCAGAGATACTCTCCCATTGTAGGTAGGAATCGTCCGATTGCTTTTGACACGACCATTGTTGCCATAGCGAAAGTGGGCACAATGGACCCCAAGACCGGATGGCGAAGGTCCACTAAGAGCGTATCGGCATGAAATACAAAGCGAGTCAGTAACAGCAATAAAAGAAAAGTGGCAATGCCGGCACCGACTAATTGTCCCCAGCCATTGAGCGGTAGAGCGTTTTCAAGACTCCAACCTAAACTAGAAATGCCGAGCGCCAGACCGGCAACTGGCGTAGGAAGAGCGCGTACCCGTTTGATCATAAAGCGTTTTTTGTAAAAGGAATAAAAGATGGGGCATTATACCGAGCGGTTTTCGTTTCTCAAAAAGCTTTAGTCGTCAAATAGGCGCAATTGAGTTTCAAGGGCCTGCGCACGCGTTTCCGCCTCGGTTTTTGAAACGGAAAGACCCAAAAGTCGTATGCCTGCCTTAGGAAGCTTGACACTTTGCAGAAGTTGTTTGGCCAAAGGCTCGATAATTTCGATTTGATTGAGGTAGTGATTTTGACTCAAACTGCGAGTCAACGTGGTGAAATCGGGAAAGCGCACTTTCAGCGTCAGACGTTTGCCTAAAAAATTGTTTCGATTGACTCGCCTGGTCAACTCAAGTACAACTTCATGAAGGGCTGTATCGATTGCATGGCCTCGAATATCATGACGAAAAGTTTCCTCGCATCCGACAGACTTTCTTTCTCGATATGGGGTGACGGGACGTGTGTCAATGCCTCGAACAAAGTTGTAATAAATGAGTCCGGCTTTACCGAAGTGTTCTGTTAAAAAACTTAAGCTTTTACGACGCAATTCAGGGGCAGAATGAATCCCCAGCGAATGCATTTTTTTCGCAGTTGCTGGTCCAACACCCCAAAAGGCTTCAATTGGCAAATGGTCGATAAAGGCTAACGCCTGATCAGGATGCACAACGCAAAGGCCGTCCGGTTTGCGATAGTCGCTGGCGACCTTGGCTAAAAATTTGTTGTAGCTCACACCAGCGCTAGCAGTCAAGTGAAGTTCTTCTCGGATCGCTTTTTTGATGGCTTTGGCGATATCCACAGCCAAATGAGCGCCGATTTTATTATCAGTGACATCCAGGTAGGCTTCATCAATGGAAATCGGTTCGATCAGGTCGGTGAATCGATGAAAAATTTCGCGAACTTGAGAGGAGACTTCTCGATAGTGCGCCATATCGGAATGAACAAAAATTAATTGAGGACACTTTTCTTTCGCTTGTGCCGAAGGCATCGCAGAGTGCACACCAAATCGCCTGGCTTCATAACTGGCCGTAGCCACAACCCCTCGGCTGCCGGCATGGCCGACGGCGATGGGTTTGCCCTTGAGTTCGGGATGATCGCGTTGCTCTACCGAGGCGTAAAACGCGTCCATGTCGACGTGAATGATTTTCCGATACGTAGTCATACGCATATATTGTCGCACGAAATCTTGCCTTAGCATCACAAGATGCCATTCGTAAAATCATCCTTGCAGAATTCTGTGATAAAGTACGCTCCGTCAAATTTCCGTTAACCATCTCAGATCGTTCTATGAAAATAAGCGTGATGTTTAAAAACCGGTTATTAATCGGATTGACGCTATTTTCGATGTTTTTCGGGGCGGGCAATCTGATTTTCCCCCCTTATTTAGGGTCGCTTGCCGGTGCCTCAATGCCTTGGGCAATGGCCGGTTTTGTGATTACAGCGGTCTGCTTTCCGATTTTTGCCGTGATTACTGTCGCTCGATTTGGAGGGGTGCAGAATTTAGCCGGTCGTGTGCATCCGGTTTTTGCCGTGCTGTTCACTGTCTTGATCTATTTAGTGATTGGGCCGTTTTTAGGCATTCCCAGAACAGCAAGCACATCATTTGAGATGGCCATTTCGCCTTTTTTGTCAATGGCGACTGCTTCAGAGATGACCATCAGCGAACATGCGACGGCGCAAGCGATCTATTTGATATTCTTTTTTGCTCTTGCGGCGGGCTTGGCCTTAACACCCGAACGGTTGACAGAAAAATTGGGGAAATATGCGTCGCCGGCACTCATTACTTTAATTGTTGGACTTTTTGTCACTTGCCTGATTCATCCCTTAGCAGATTACGGTATTACTTTTCCACCGTACGATTATCATGCTTTCTTGCGCGGTTTCCTAGAGGGATATCAGACGATGGACACGTTGGCGGCATTAAACTTTGGTTTAATCATTGCCATTAATTTGCGTGCGTTGGGCGTGAGTTCAACCACCGATATTGTGAGGGAAACCGTTCGCGCAGGTTTTATTGCCGGTGCGTTGCTCATCGTGATTTATTGCGCATTGGCGCACATTGGCGCAACAGTCGGCGGAGCGGGGTTATTTACCGCCAATGGTGCGCAGACACTAACGACGGCCACAGAAGTGCAATACGGTTCCTCGGGCATTTTGGTTTTGGGAGCCATTTATTTTTTAGCGTGTTTGGGAACTTGCGTCGGGTTGCTGTCCTGTTGCGCGAATTACTTCACGCAAATCATGCCGGCACTTTCTTATCGGTCGTGGCTTTTGTTTTGCGTTCTTTGCAGTTTCATTGTTTCCAACGCCGGTTTGGATCTTTTACTAAAAGCTTCAATTCCTGTGCTGATGGCGATTTATCCGCCGGCTCTTATGCTGGTTATTCTGGGTTTGACACATCGGTTTAACCGTAATTTCTCTAGAATTTACCCGATGACGATCGCGCTGACATCCTTGGTGAGTATTGGAAGCGCGTTGCAAGATTGTGGCTTCTCGGTTCCGTTGCTATCTTCGTTGCCGTTTTATTCCGTTGGACTTGAGTGGATCGCGCCAGCGATGATCGGGTGGGTTGTCGGCTTGTTGTATTCAAAATCAGACTTGGATCTGTAAATAACATTCAACTTTTTATAAAAGTTTTTGAAATGATTTCGTTTATTGAAGTGGTGGGAATCGCTATCGCTCTTTCGATTGACGCCATGGTTGTGGCTTTGTGTTGGAGTGGAGCAGGTCATCGTGTGACATGGGGGCATGTGCTCAAATTTTCATTGGTCTTTGGCGCTTTTCAGACGATAATGCCTTTGTTGGGGTGGTTCGCCGGCGGCGCCTTTTACGGCTTGATCAGTCAGTGGGATCATTGGTTGGCATTCCTATTATTAGCCGGTGTTGCTGTTTCAATGGTTAGGGAAGCTTTCGGTGATGAAGAGGACGAGTCAGAAAAGCTCACGGATGCCTTGCCTTGGACAACAATGATTATATTGGCGATCGCGACTAGCTTGGATGCTTTGGCTGTAGGTTTTTCGTTTGCTTTGGCGTCTTATCCGATTGTATGGCCGTCCATTCTGATCGGTGTGATTTGCGCAGGCTTGACGGCGGCTTCCGTCACTTTAGGTAGGGGGTTGTCCGAGACGGCAGCGCGCCATGCCAAAAAATTCTCTCTGGTAGGCGCGCTCGTTCTATTGCTTATCGGTTTGCGAATTCTCTGGGAACACGGTGTTTTTGCTTAATAAGCTTCAAAGAGTTTTCTCAACTCATCAACATTGGTGATTCCCTTCTTTAAGGCCAACTGCAAAAGGACTCTGGCCTTGATGATGGAAAAATTCCAAGCGGAGATCATGCCGGCATCTTCCCATTCGCTCAAACCGTTGAATACTGCGCCGTTAAAAACGCGAGAGGCGCGAACGACGCGAATGCCGGCCGATGTCGCTTTGGCAATTTCCGGCAAGACTCGGTTAGGGACGCAGCCATTGCCCAATCCGGCAAAGATAATTCCCTGAACGCCAGCTGCCACAGCGGCGCGCACCATGGTCCCGTCATCATCAGCATGGGAATAAACGATCACAACTTTAGGGAATGTTTCGTCTTTTTCGAAGTCTTTTATACTGAACGGTGTTTGCAATGTATGTGGTCGGATGACCTTGTTATTGAACATCACCGCATTGTCAACCACAGAACCCAGTTCACCATTTAGCAAACCGGAAAATGTTGCAACATTGGTTGTGTGCGTTTTGGTGCTAAAGCGTGCTGAACCGATGAGGTTATTTAAAACCATCATGACACCTTGTGAGCGGCTGAGTTCGTTGCATGCGACTTGGAAAGCGTTGTAAAGATTGAGGATACCATCGCTTGAAAGCGCGGTGGCCGGTCGCATGGCGCCCGTGATGACGACAGGTTTGTCGGTTTTCAGAATTAAGTTTAGGAAATAAGCGGTTTCCTCCATCGTGTCCGTACCATGGGTGATAACAACTCCATCGACATCTTCGCGGTCAACCGCTTTTTGGGCTTCTCGAGCCAGTTTGAGCCAAATTTCGCTTGTCATGGAGCTCGAATCAACATGACTCACGGCTAATTCTTCCAAGTCAATCTTGGATTTAAGATCCGGTAATTGGTCTAAAAGGGTGTTGATCCCCAAATTGCCTAAGCGATAACCGGTTGTTTGGGTAGCACTTTCACCGGAACTGACAATGGTGCCTCCGGTGCTCATTAAAACGATTTTCTTTTTGGTCATTGGACTGCCCTCTTATTCGGTTGACAAACAGGGAAACTATACTCGAACGGACCTAAAGAGGAAAACAGGTCAAGCTTTTATCCCAAAAATGTTATCGGTGAGTTTGCTAAAATGCCCCGGGTTATGTTTATTACCAAAATAAAAAATCTTTTGGTTTTAGGAACATAACCGGTGGAAAATACGGTAAAATAACGCGTTTTCCCGAAACCCATTTGGGTTTCTTTTATTTTTGCGGTATTTGCCGCATTCGACTTTAGACACAAGAGGTAAAAAATGGTCGTTATTCGTCTTGCTCGCGGCGGTTCTAAGAAGCGTCCTTTCTTCAACATTGTTGTGACGGACTCCCGTAACCGTCGTGACGGTCGTTTTATCGAACGTTTAGGCTATTACAACCCGATGGCTGCCGGTCAAGCTGTGAAGTTCCACATTGCCGATGACCGTCTTGCCCACTGGACGAGCAAGGGCGCTCAAATGAGCGACACGGTTGCCCGTTTGGTCAAGCAAGCCCAGAAGGAAGTGGCTGCCTAAGCCTGCAAACCTTTGTTTGCCGAAAGGACAATTCTGAGAACCCTAAAGTTCCGTTACAGTGAAACTGACGATTGGGATCACGTTAAACAAACGGAAATTGTGTCTGCCGTTTGGATTCTGAAAGAAAGCGTAGCTGCGAGTATCTAAAGCGGGGCTTGAAGCGGTTTGAAAGAACTGTCCTTTTTTTGTTATGCAAGAAGAAAAAAATTTCATTCAAGTCGGTCGAACTGCCGGCGCTTATGGTGTTAAAGGTTGGGTACGCATCGTTTTGGATCGCCGAAATGGGGGCTTCATATTTGATGTTGACCGTTGGTGGTACTTGCCTTATCCGAGAAAAGCGGGTGTCAGCCCGATTGTTTTAACGCCTTTGGAAATCAAACCGCACGGTAAGGATTTGATCGCCCGAATCGCGGAAATAAAAACCCGTGAAGAAGCCATGAATCATAAGGGGACTCTTTTTGTCATCCGAGAAGATTTGCCTGAATTGCAAGAGGGTGATTTCTATGATGAAGACCTTGTTGGACTGACGGTTAAAAATAACGAAGGTGCGCCCTTGGGCACAGTTGTTGGAGTGACCGATAACGGTGCTCAGGATTTGTTGGCAGTGGAAAGCGTAGAGGACCAATCGATCTTTTACATTCCGATGGTGTCGGCTTATCTTCTTTCAGTGGACTTTGAAACCAATACCGTTACTGTCGATTGGTCCTTGGATTGGAATTAAGAGCTGCTGTCTTTCCCCTTGAATTCACAAAGATCAAAAATTGGGCAATGAGGGCAGTCAGGCCTTGTAGCCTTGCAGCAATAACGTCCATGAAGCAACAGCCAATGGTGGGCGTCCTTCTTAAACTCGACCGGTACATAACGGACGAGTTTTTTCTCGACTTCTTCAGGTGTTTTGCCCGTCGCGAATTTTGTTCGGTTGGACACTCTGAAAATATGAGTGTCAACCGCAATGGTCGGTTCTCCGAATGCAACGTTTAGTACGACGTTTGCCGTCTTTCGCCCGACGCCAGGTAGGCTTTCAAGTTCTTGTCGGGTTCGAGGTACTTCACCCTTAAATCGCTCAATGATTTGTTGACTTAACGCAACGACATTTTTGGCTTTGTTTCGATATAAACCGATCGTTTTGATATAGGGAATCAACCCGTCAACACCTAGGTTCAGAATGGCTTGCGGTGTGTTGGCAACCGGAAAGAGTTTTTCAGTTGCCAGGTTCACGCTCTTATCGGTTGCCTGCGCGGAAAGTACAACGGCCACCAGGAGTTCGAATGGCGATTGGTAATTTAGTTCGCTTCGCGGGTTAGGGCGCTCTGCCGCTAGGCGTTTCATGATTTCGTAACGTTTTTCTGAATTCACAGTTTTGACTCACTCGTGGGATTGTTTAACCTGAGCCAAGATGCTTGCTAAGAGAGCCTTTTTCTTGGCGGCGCTCGTTTGCTCGTTCAATCGTTTTTCTCGATCAAGTGAACGCTCTTTTTCACGTTTTTGCTTGGCCAGGTAATGCGCTTTTGCATCAGCAGCCCGTTCAGGAGTCCATTCAAAAGGCGCTGGCACCATTTCAATACAATCGACCGGGCATGGAATGACGCAAAGCGCGCACCCTGTGCACCATTCGGTCATCACGGCGTGCAAACGCTTAGGAGCGCCGACAATCGCATTGGTTGGACAAACAGCCACGCATTTTCGGCATCCGATGCATAAGTCCGGTTTGATGTGAGAAACTTCCTGAGGCATTTCGTGACCGTATTCCGGATCAAGTGGAATTTCTTTTCGGTTTGTCACCTCTGCCAATCGGGTGATACCTTTTTGTCCACCCGGAGCGCAACGGTTAATGGGTGCGTCATCAATAGCAATTGCCCAAGCATAGGCGCGGCAATTTTCATAGCCACATTGTCGGCACTGCGTCTGCGGTAAAACCGCATCAATTTTTTCAATCAAATTCGTCATTTTTACCAAAAATTTTCTGCGACAAAGGTGCCCAGAGTTTGACCTCGAGGCGCTGTGAAGCCCATGGATTTCAGCGTTTTTTTCATAGAATCAACAAAAGCAGGATTGCCGCAAATCATGGCCCGAACCCATTTCGGAGAAAAATCAAAACCCATCGCGGTGAAGTCTCCTTCTTGAATAGCCTCTGGGACGCGCTTGGTGATTTCTCCGCGTTTGGCTGGATTGGGTTCACGAGTTGTTGCCGCAATGAAGCGAAAGTTCACCTCCCGATGTTGAGCCTTGACGGCTTTTTCAAATTCCTTGGTTAACGAAATGTCGTCACGGGTCCGGGCGCAATGCACAACCACGACATTATCAAAACGTTGCCAGGGATTGTCCTTCACGATGGAAAGAAATGCTGAAAGCCCTGAACCGGAACCGAAGCACATCAATGTGCCGGCCGGTTCCAATCGTTCGGGCAACATCATGCCGTAAGCTGTGTCATCAACGTAAAGTTCATCGCCGATGTTCATTGAAAAAAGTTTTGGCGTGAGTTCGCCGTCAATGACTCGGGCAATATAGAAGCTCAAAACTTCTTCACTAGGGTGACTGGCTAGTGAGTAGGGGCGCATAAGATAGTCATCTTCACTCTGAGGATGATCGCAAAGACCGATACCTAAGCGGACAAATTGTCCGGGACGGTAGACAAACCCAGTGGGTTTTTGAACGGACAAAAACATCAATCGTTCATTATGTTGAGCTAAAGAAACAATTTTTACAGCGTGCAGTGCCATGAAACTTTCCCTATATGAGATTTGTCTAATTGTAGGCAAAGTGTCGTGGATTTGTGATTGTCTGGGTTTGAAAAACAAAACCCGGCGCAGTGTTGCACCGGGTCTGTCGGAACAAAGGAACATTATTCCATTTTCAGATATTGACGTTTGTTAGGAACGCCGTGCCACTTGTCGGCATCTGCAGGACGCGGACGTTGACGAGTAATCGACGGCCACTTTTTCGAGAGTTCCGCATTTAATGCAATGAACTCTTCCTGACCCGCAGGAACGTCATCTTCGTGGAAAATCGCCTCTTCAGGGCATTCAGGCACACAAACGGCGCAGTCGATGCATTCGTCAGGATCAATCACCAGAAAATTAGGTCCCACACGGAAGCAATCAACCGGGCAGACAGCCACGCAAGCCGTATCAGTGCAATTAATGCATGGGTCGCATACAACGTGAGCCACAGTAATTTCTCCAATGAAATTTCAATCGTAGCCGGGAATTTTACCCCAAAAGCCGAAGGAAAAGGCTAGACTAAAAGGCATCAATTCGCTACGAAAGGATAACGTTCGTGATTATTGAATCATTATTGGATACCGACCTCTACAAGTTCACCATGATGCAATGCGTGCTGCACCAGTTTCCATGGGCTTCCGTGGAGTATCGTTTCCGTTGCCGCAACGAGGGTGTGGACTTGACGCCGTACGTCGATGAGGTGAAGTCGGAGGTTGATCATCTGTGTTCTTTGCGTTTTACCGATGATGAATTGGATTACTTACGCTCACTTCGATTCATGAAGGAGGACTTTATCGAGTTTTTAAGCCTCTTTCATCTCAAACGTAAATACATCGACATCGATGTTCGAGACGGCCAACTCAGTATTGATATTAAGGGACCGTGGTTACACACCATTCTTTTTGAAATTCCTGTTCTAGCCATTGTCAATGAAATTTATTTTCGCCACAAAGCCCCAAATATCGATAAAACAGAAGGGCGCCGACGTCTTAATGCCAAGATAGATATGGTTCTTAACGAACCGGAACATGAGTTGATTCATATTTCCGATTTCGGAACTCGACGCCGTTTTTCAAGAGAATGGCAACAAGAGGTCATTGAGACGATGATTAAAAGGTTGCCTCATGAATTTTCCGGCACGAGTAATGTCTACTATGCGAAAAAATTCGGTCTCGTGCCGATGGGGACAATGGCTCATGAATATCTCCAAGCTTGTCAAGCATTGGGACCTCGTCTTCGGGACTCGCAAATTTATGCCTTTGAAATGTGGGCAAAAGAATATCGGGGCGATTTGGGCATCGCATTGACAGACGTTTACGGAATCGAGCCCTTTTTGAAGGACTTCGATATGTACTTCTGCAAGCTCTTTGACGGCGTTAGACAGGACTCCGGAGATCCTGAAAGTTGGGGAGAGCGAATGATTGAGCATTACAAGGCCAATCGCTGTGATCCCAGAACAAAGACATTTATTTTTTCGGATAGTTTGACCTTTGATCGATTGCTTCGTCTGTTTAGGCGGTTCAAACATCGGGTGAATTTGGGATTTGGAGTAGGGACCAATTTAACCAATGACTTAGGGCCCGAACCTCTGAATATCGTGATCAAAATGATGCGAGCAAACGGTCAGCCGGTGGCAAAGATTTCTGACACACCGGGCAAGAGCTTGTGTGATGACCCAAGTTATTTGGCTTATCTGAAGCAAGTTTTCGGAATGACTGCTGAAAGTAAGTAGTTTCCCTAGAAAAAAAGGTTACAAGCGAGTGAATTTTTTGTAAAATCGCCTAAGGCTTTTAACCTAAATCAAAAAGGACTGCAACATGAATAAAGTAGTTTTAGCAGCGATGATGACATTGCTACCAGGTCTGGCCAGCGCCGCCGGACTAAATGGCAGCGAACTCTCGCTGTGGTGGTCGGTGCCTTTTGCCGGCATTTTGTTGAGCATCGCTTTATGTCCGCTCATTGTTCCTCATTTTTGGCATAAGCATTTTGGCAAAGTGGCTGTTTTTTGGGCGTTATGTACGGCAGTCCCTTTATTTGTCGTCTATGGCGGCTCAATCGCGACAACCTCGGTTGCTCATGCGGTGATCGGTGACTATTTGCCGTTCATCATCTTTGTCGGTGTTTTGTTTGTCGTCGCCGGCGGCATCCATATTCGCTCGTCCTTTTTGGGCACGCCGTTATTGAATTCGGTGTTGCTTTTCATCGGTGCCATGTTGGCTAACGTGATGGGAACAACTGGTGCGGCCATGCTTTTGATCCGACCGTTGTTGGAAGCAAACAAAACCCGCAAGTTCCGGATGCACACCTTCATTTTCTTCATCTTTTTAGTTGCCAACATTGGCGGTAGTTTGACACCACTTGGTGATCCTCCCTTGTTTATGGGTTTCTTGCGCGGGGTAGACTTTTTCTGGACGACAGAACACCTTTTGATCCCGATGTTGACGACGGTTTTGTTCCTATTGGCAATTTATTTTGTGATTGACACTTTGGCCTATCGTCATGAAGACCAGAAGGCTATTCATAATATTGAAAAAGTACCTTTTAAGATTGAAGGTTCTATCAATATTTTGTTGTTAGCTTGCGTTGTCGGCAGTATGTTGCTTTCTGGGTTCTGGAAGTCTGGCATTTCCTTTAATGTATTGGGAGTGGATCTAACGCTCGAAGCGATCACTCGTGACGTCCTCTTTTTGATAATCGGTGGCTTGAGTTTGGCTTTGACGCCGAAAGTGGCTCGCGAAGGCAATCAGTTCTCTTGGGATCCGATTCTAGAAGTTGCCAAACTCTTCTTCGGTATTTTCTGCTGTATTGTTCCGGTGCTCGAAATGCTTCGAGCGGGACACTCCGGCGCATTTGCTCCGCTGGTGGCCATGGTGACCAATGCCGACGGAACATACAACAACCACATGTTCTTCTGGATGGCCGGCTCCTTGTCAGCCTTCTTGGATAACACGCCGACCTATCTAGCGTTCTTTAACTTAGCTGGCGGCGATCCGATGCTTTTAATGAACGAAGATTCGCATACGTTGATGGCGATTTCCATGGGTTCGGTCTTTATGGGAGCCATAACTTATATTGGCAACGCTCCTAACTTTATGACAATCTCGATTGTTCAGGAGCGTGGCATTAAGATGCCAAGTTTCTTCGGTTATATGGTCTGGTCGGTTGGTATTTTGGTTCCGACATTCTTCCTTTTGAATTTCTTCTTCATTTAGGAATGATCCAATGAAAAAAGCGCCTTCGGGCGCTTTTTTCATCCTGTCATCATCGGCGCTGGATTAATCCGTACCAAAACGGTAGTCGTTATAAACCTCCTCGGCACTTGGAATAATCCATTGTCCGTTCTCGTCTTTTTGTGTTACTTCTTTGAGACGTGAAACTGACGCACCACAAGTCCAGACGTTGTACAACTTCATATGAGTGCACAGACAACACCTGGTTTTTTCACATTGTGGGTTTTTACGTCTTTCCCACCATTGGTCAGCGTATGGACAATGGCCATGATTAAGAAGGTATCCGTATGGCTCGCAATTGGGAGGCATCTCGCCTTGAAGGGCAGGTGATTGTTTTAGCATGCGCATCAAATACCCGGTTGGAGAGGCATGGTTGACCTCAACGTCTTCGGCTTTCGCATTCAAGTAGGCTCTCTTGACATTGAGCGGCAGTCCGCTTTCTTGAGTGATTGTGAAGCGAGTGGCAACTTGCACGCCGTCGGCTCCATTTTCCGTCATCATTTTGACAGCGTCAGCTCCAGTGAAAATACCACCGGCAGCAAAAACGGGGATGTTAAGCGATTCCGATTTCAAATAGTCTTTAACATCTCGAACAATATCGCCTAAGTTAAAGTCCTTCCAATCCTCTCCGAATCCTAAGTGGCCACCGGCGAGAGGACCTTCGACCACGATGTAGTCCGGCAAACGGTTAAGGGATTTTGTTCGACGCAAAAAGAGGTTTAACGCTCGACGGGAAGAGACAACGATGCCAATTAAAGCGTCATGAAAGCGGGGATTGTCCTGTATCAAACGAAGACTGGACAGGTGTAATCCGGCAGAAAGCGTGATGCCCTGAATACCGGCGTCCAAGGCGGCATTCAGTCGCACTTTAAGGGTTTCTAAAGAGTCTCCCATTGTCAATTTTTCCATGCAATTGATAAGGACCAGGCCGTTGCCCGTTGCCTTACTCATGACGTCGGAAACATAGCGCATGGTTGCTTCACGGACTGCAGTTAAATCAAACAACAACCCGGTTTTATCTGCGGTTCCCTTGTACTGCATATTGGCTTTGGCTTTATCAATGGAGTAGGTCGTTCCAAATAACCGATCGCAGACTTCAACCATCATGGCATCGGACAAGTTGGCAATGCCCCCTAGCTTTTCAAGCGCAAGGACGAGCTCAGCGGTTGAAATATTAGTTCCCATGCCACCTAACATGATCGGAACATAGTCTTTGGAGCCCAATTTCACGCGAAAATCATTTAAACAGCGAACCATTGGAAAATCATCCTTAAAAATCAGTTTTAAGATGCGTTGATTATTAAGGGACAGAATTCGGAAAAAAAGGGGGTAAAAAATTAGTGAAAATACTGACTTATCTAGATCTTGACTTTTTAAAATGACATAAAAATCAATTAATTGAATGTTATAACTTAAGAATAAAGTAGAAAAGAAAATGGCCGCGAAACAGCGGCCATTTATGATTTATTTAGGTAAAACTACATAGCCTTTTCGATAGATTGGGCAGCAGTAGCATTGAAACGGAATTGGTTATCGGTAAAGGGTCTGTTCGCTTTGACAATTCGTCCTGGTAGAACTTTTGCTTGAGGATGTTTTACTTCAACAAAAGCAAGCTGTAGAGCGCCCTCTTCGCTTGAGCGAATGCCAATGTCACGAGAGTCAACTGATTGTGGAAAGTCCAATGCCATGACTCGCGTTCCGTTGATGGTTTGAATCTTATAAGTGCCTTTGGCAAAACGGTTACCCTCTGCGGTGCAGAACACTTCTCCGCGCTTAGCTCGATAAATTTCAATTTCGCCGCTGTTGCCTTTGTTGTTGACGAAGCGAATAGCATAAGGTTGAGCATCAGCTCGGCTTTCGTAAGCTAAGCAGTTGGGAATTTTTCCAGAAAAGGTCTTAATGAAATTTGCGATGTTTTTTTGTCCGGTAATAACCTCAGTGGACGGCACAACCACTTCGGGGCGCAGGGATCTCATTTCTGCAATATAGGCGACTGAGCCTTGGGCGAATCGATGACCGGAAGCCATTTTCTGTGCCACTTTGCTGGGACGTCCCGTCACAGTCTTTAGATACGATTCAATGGGTTTACCGGAGACATCATAAGGGTGCAGGGTTATAACCAGTCCGTCATTGCGACCTGAACGCTGAAGGGCAACACGATTAACATCTAACGCGGTGGCGATATTAGGAATTGGAGGATTTCGCAGTTGACCGTTTCTAACAATGTGATCAGTACTGCCACCGTAAGAAAATTGTTGAGGCGTTCCTTTGGTGAAAGTGTTGGCAAGGCGATAGTGTTTGCCTTGTTTTTTCCCTAGCTTAAAAATGCTTTTATTGTTTTCATAATAATGGTAAACGCCTGCTTGAAGCTGACTTAATGTGGTTAATTGCGGCAAGGCAGGGGGATTATGTGGAAGAGCCTGTTGAGCGGCGTGTGCCAGCCCGGAGGCAAGGGTAAATGTTATTGCAATTGAGGCAATTTTAAATGAAGTCATTTCGATTTTAATTCCCGGTGAACACGATAACGCACCCATTATACGAAAAGCAGCTTCATCTCGATGAAAGAAAATAATCGAGTGATTGGACGATCAACTCAATCGTTTGCGTAAAACATTATTGGAGAGTCGGGCTTGAAGGAAAAAAGCCGCCATTAACGTGAAAAAATTTTATAAATTAAACAGAAAAATAGAACATGACTGCAGGAATGGCGTCCATATTTCTACCCAAGCTAGACAGGAATAATGAAAATGGAGAAATTAGAGACGGATTTTTTAAGCCTATGAAACCAAAAGAAAAATATAAAGGATTGGAGGGGTGTGAGGTAAATGGTGCGCCATGTTGGGCTCGAACCAACGACTAAGGGATTATGAGTCCCCTACTCTAACCAACTGAGTTAATGGCGCAGAGGTGATCATTTTACTGAAAAGACAGAAAAATTTCTGTCTTCCCAGCAGCAATCATTAAGTTATTTTGCAAGCCCTTTGTAAATGAATGCAAAAACGCCACCCAGTCCACAAAAAACGATGCCAGCCATGCAACATTGGGCAAAGGTGAATCCCAGGCTTTGCATGTATTGCATAAGAATCGGTCCAAACAGACCAGCCAACGAAAAACCACTGAACATGATTCCATAATTGACGCCAGCATGTCGCGCACCAAATTGGTCAGTAGTGAAACCAGGATATATTGCCATGAAAGCTCCAAAGGACATACCAATGAGTACACAACCGAAATAAAACATCACGGTGTCTCCATGCGTGGAATTCATTAGAACAAAAAGTCCTATGGCAGTGCATGCCAAGGCGGCTAATAAAACTCCGATTCGCCCTAGAGAATCAGATAAAAAGCCTGCCGCAAGGCGTCCAGCCATATTGAATAACGCAATCGTTGAAACAGCCCCAGTGGCGGCTGCTAGACCCATTCCAATTTCATTTTTGGCAATACTGGCCGCTTGCGACAGGATCATCATGCCACTGATAGCCCCGCACATTAAAAGAGCAATCATTGGATAAAAAATGGGGCTTGTGAGCATCTCTCGCCATGTCTGACCCTTGGGGGTTGAGTGGGTATTAATTCTCGTGCCATTAGGCAAGAAGTTATCCGGACAACGTTGGCAAAAGATCGAGCCGGTCATAATCACGGCACCAAAAGCGATTCCCAGGAAAATGAACGTTTGCATAATGCCGATCCGTTCAGTCAGTGATTGCGCAATAGGAGGCACAAGCACGGAGCTAAACCCATAGGCCGCTGTCACTAGGCCACCGGCTAATCCACGGCGATCTGGAAAATATTTGACTGCCGTGCTGATACCGGCCCCATAAGTCAGCCCCAAGCCGAGACCGAAAATCAATCCGTAGGCAACGGTGATTTCCATGACGGAAGAAGCAAGTCCACAACCACAAAGACCGAGTCCGATCAGTAAACCACCGGTCATGATGACCAGACGGGGGCCGTATTTATCGTTAAAAGCACCTCCAAAAATCATAGGGATCGGTCCCACGCTGTTGGCAACGCCGAAGGCAATGGCTAAATCGCTAGCGGTAATAACTGTACCAGTGCTTGCACTCAGGCTCTCAGCGGCCGCTGCCGACAGCACACTCCAAGCGTAAATAGAACCCGCGCAAAGATTGATGAGACAAATGATGGATAAAATGTACCAGCGTTTTTTCTCTAAAGATTGATTGTTAAACATGAGTCAGAGAGATTGTCAATTAGTTAAACAGGTTATACAGAGAAGCCGAATTGCAGTCGGACATTAAAACCGCAGGTATTATGAGTTGTCTATTAAGATAAGAAAAGACAATAAATGCAATAACTAATTGTTTAAATCGCAATAAATTTTAGAATTTTTTAAGATATTATTTTTAAATTTAAATTATTAACTATTATTAATTGCATAATTGCAATAAATAATTGAGAATCTGCCATTGGTATAGGGTAAACACTTATCTTTGTTAGGGCATAATCATGCATCGAATTGACGATTTGAATGCTTGGCGAATATTTTGTGAAGTTGTTCACGCTGGGGGACTAAATGCGGCTTGTGATCGCTTGGGCTGCGAACCAAGCACGGCGAGCAGGGCGTTGCGAGGTCTCGAGGCAGAACTTGGTATAACACTTTTTTCCAGAACAACGCGACCGGTGACCTTGACTGAAATGGGAAAAAGAGCGTATCAAAGAGCTATTGGGTTAGTAGGGTTGCATCGAGAAATCGTGACGGATCTGCAAGGCGATAAAGATAAACTGGCTGGTCTAATTCGTGTTTGTTCTCATGCTGGTATTGGCCCACAAGAGATCACTCCGGCATTGGTGGAGTTTCAGCAGATCTACCCTGACATACAGTTCGAATTACATGAACTTTCTGCACGTTTACCGGATGGTTTTGTTACCGCTGACGGAACAATGATGGATGTGGCAATTGGTTATGGGGAAAATCAAGACATGCCTGGGGTCGTCAGGCGATACAGTGGAGAGATGCCTTTTGTGCCTTGTGCGGCCCCGTCATACATTCAAAGAAACGGGATGCCGATCATTCCGGATGATTGTCGAAAACACACAGGGGTTTTAATTTTGAGTCCGACTCGCTCTGCCACTCAAACATTAGAAAATGCCGGTCGATCGGTTGCCTTGGAATGGAAAAATGCGATTTTGCTACATAATCTGATCTCTGTGAAGTCCGCTCTTTTGCTTGGTGCAGGCGTTGTTCCGGATATGTCACTTTTTCACTGCGCCAAGGAGATCGAAGATAAAACGGTTATTCCCGTATTACCCGGTTGGCATCGTAAGCAGCTGTCATGTTTTATTTTCGCTCGGGAGGAGTCTTTCGAAAAAAAGCGCGTGAAGGTTTTTGTTGATTGGCTTGCAGAGCGTGAGCACCGGTTCATGCAACGCTTGAAGAATCAATTTCCACAATTTTATGGTTCATAAAGAGGCTTAAACCAGCCGAATCTAGCTTCCTCTGTCATGGAGTATGTTTCCAGGATCCGACGACAGTTGCTTTGGTAGTCTTCAAGCGATTTAGCTTTGTAGATGCTTTTAACGGCTTTCTCCGCCCCGTTGAATAAGTTGTGCCAAAAGAACCAATACTCTTTCATGCGCATAAGAGCATTTTTAACATTGCCGAACGCGTAGCAATAACTATCAAAAATTGCTTGCGTATAGTCATCGAATTCTGTTCGTGTGATTGCCGCGCCGCCCCGAGCTTTTCGAAAAAGTGCAGGATTGGCGATCAGACCCCGGCCAACCATGAGTTGAGAAAATCCTTGAGTCGATTCCCGCTTAATATCTTCAACCGTGAGGATATCGCCGTTATAACCTAATGGGCATTGAAGAGCACAACGGTAGCTTTCTAAAACATTTCGACGAACTTGTCCCTTGTAAAAATCTTGTCGTAGGCGAGGATGAATAATTAAAGTGTGGATTGGAAAGTGGCTGAAAACATCACTTAAAAGATCAAACTCGGATTCGCTATTCCACCCTAAACGAGTTTTAACCGAAATAGCAATAGGAAGATTGGCGTTGAAGATTCGATTAAGAAAGCGTTCTAACTCAGCGGGGTCTCGCAAAAAGCCCGCCCCTTTGCCCTTCGCAACAACGGTTCCAGCCGGGCAGCCCAAATTAAGATTGACTTCATCATATCCCATATCTGAGAGCGTCTTTGCCGCCCAGATAAAATCCTCCGCGCGTCTGGTGAGCAGTTGAGGGACTGCGTGAATCGCTTGATTGACTTCAGGAGCCACTTCCTTGAGTTGTCGTTCCGTGAACTTAGGTTCTTGTGTCGGAGTGACAAAAGGTAAATAGTAACGATCAGCCTCGGGAAAAAATTGTGCGTGGACTCGGCGAAAGGGGGCGCCGGTCAAGCCTTCCATTGGGGCAACGGTTAAAAGTGGGGACAAAGCAGCGTTCCTTCTTTGGTCGTGATTTTTAGCGCCGTATTCTATCGGATACCGTTTGTAAAATCAGCCTAGGGCTTTATCGATTTGAGCCGTTATAATTAACAAATTGATTTACAAAAATTTTGTTCGGATGCCCGGTATGTCGAAGGAAATGACTTTTGATTCTTTTGGATTTCACGCCAGTCTCTTAAAGGTGATTAATGAGCTGGGTTATGAGCATCCGACACCCATTCAGCAAAAAGCCATTCCCCTTGTTTTAGCCGGGTACGATGTAATGGGGGCAGCTCAAACCGGTACGGGTAAAACGGCAGGTTTTGGTTTGCCTCTTTTGAATCAGCTCATACCGTTGGCAAATTCCAGTATGTCGCCAGCGCGTCATCCGGTGCGAGCTTTAGTGTTAGCGCCGACGCGCGAGCTAGCGCTTCAAGTTCACGAAAACCTTCAGGCTTATGCCAAGTACACCAACTTAAGAAGTGCTTGTGTTTTTGGTGGAGTGGATATTCGCACTCAGACAGATGCTTTGCGTCGTGGGGTTGAAATATTGGTGGCTACCCCAGGTCGTTTATTGGATCATATTGAGCAACGAAATACTGTTTTAGCCCAGGTTCAAGTGGTCGTTTTA
>DVNR01000072.1 GCA_018714205.1 Candidatus Aphodousia faecipullorum | reverse complement strand
CACCACCAGAACAATTACGGCTATTCTGATTTTTGAAGGGGCATGTTTTCGCAATGAGCTCTAGAATCTCTTTAACCTATTGATTCTTATAGAGCTCTTTTTTAATGCACAATTTATTTTGGACAGCACTGAATATTTTTACGATTATTTGAAGAAGCATGGATATTGGGAAATTCAAAAGAAAAATTTTTCCATTTGCGTTGATTCATTGATGTCAACCGCGCTAAAAAATGTTGTTCCTTTGTCTCAGCAACGAGATTTTATTAAACACTTCCAAGTCTTGGCTAAAGAATGGGACTGGGAGCCTCTCAAATGGTCCCTTACCTACGATTTGATTCATAAAGGACAAATCGGTTCATGGCACCTATATCGTTGGGTCAAGTCTGTCCGTAAGCGTATCGCTAAATTCGGGGGGGGGCTATGAGTTGATAATAATTCCTGGAAGGCTGCTGTGTTTAACTCATACCTGCTTGCCACGTTATCCATCAATTCGATCAAAAGGCATGCTTTCAGGCCACTCAATTAACCGATCGTGGTCTTCGTTGTCGATCGCTTCAGGACCCAGTTCGGCCGTATTGACCGCATAATTCAGCTTAGCGTACACGTTGGCGATATCATCCAGTAGAACATCTTCTGGGCTGTGACGCTCATCTTCCAAGCGGTCAATGGAGTCAGACAAACATTCCAAAGCATCCGTTAAAGTCGCTAAAAGCCAGTCGCGATCAATTGTCATAAAAACCTCGTAAAAAGCTATTGCAAAAGCCCAAAAAGCGGGGCAATGTCCTTACAATAGTGAAATTATAAAAAGCGCACGGGTCGCTTTTCAAAAGTCTGTTATTTAACGGTGCCGGTTATGAATTTATTAAAGAAATCAGCATTGGCCGCGAGTCTGACGATGGCTTTGTGCGGCTGGGCTCACGCCGCTTCTCTGGGTCAACTTCAAGTTATCAGCCAAGCCGATCAAAATTTCCAAGCCACTTTCCAGGTGCATGATGTCACACCGACTGGCGGTTCGTTGACCGCTCGGTTGGCGCCGGCTAAAACGTATGAGCAGTATCGTGTCACAATGCCGGAAAGCGCCAAGGGGCTCAAGCTTGCACTGATCAACAAAAATCCATTGACGTTGCGTATTTCCGGCGATCGACCAGCGCAGGAACGTTCTTTCCCGTTGTTGGTTGAGTTAAATGAAGCCGGCAAGGTGACCGTTTCCCGTTATAACATTTTCATTGGAGCCAGCGGATCGGTTGAACCGGTGGCTGTCAGTGCTGGCCCGGCTCCGATTTCAACGGCTAAGCCGGTGGCGGCTACGAGCGCGCAACCCGTTTCCAGTGCCACGACAAAAACGGCTCCTGCCACGATTCAACCTGTCGCAACTAAGGACGAATCGTCAATGACGCCCTTAGAAAGAATGCGGGCAAGAAACTACGATTTGAATAAACCGGTGGTGGTTGAACCCGGTTATACGCCCTGGTCCTTGGGCGTGTTGTATCAAAGCCGTTACCCGGAGGCGACGGTCAATCAGGTGCTAGTGGCTTTGGCTATTCATAATCCGAACGCGTTCCCCAACGACGACGTGAGAAGTTTGCGTGCCGGAGCGAGTTTAATGGCGCCGCCGTCGTCACTGGTCAATTCCATCAATCAAGACACGGCTAAGCGGATTGTTCAACAGGGCTTGAGCATCAGCGATGTCGCCAAGGAGCCGGCTCCGATAGCCAAGCGACCGGTTCATAAGGAGTCAACGGCTAAGGTGAAAAAGCCAGAGGCCAAGGTAGAGACGATTCCAACGGTTGAACCGAAAGCGCCCGTTGCGGAGTCTCAGCCCGAACCCAAGCCGGAGCCCATCCCGGAAGTGAAGGCGCCTGAGACGACACCTGTTGAAACAATGCCACCGGCGGCAGCTGTAACGCAACCGACCGAGACGGTTCCAACTGAACCTTTGCCCTCTACGGAACCGTTGCCTGTGACTGAGCAGGCTCCAGACCTCGCACAAAGTGAAGGTGATGCCGCTTCTGCTCAGGAAGTGATGCCGACATTGGAAATCATGACCGAAGAGGAGGTGGTTCCTCAAGAGGAACAAACTTCCTGGCTGTGGTACGTTTTGATTGTGGTGCTTTTGGGTGCCGCCGGCTTCATTTATTGGCGAACCAAGCAGGGTAAGCAGGTGGATTTTGAATCTTTTAAGAGCATGATCAATCGCAATCGCATGAAGGAAGCTCATGAGGGATCCAGCCAAAGCATGGGACCTGTCGAACCCACCATGGGCGCTCCAGAGGCTTCAACAAAGCCAAGCGCAACAGCGCCTCAAACTCAAACGTACTCTCATCCTGCGAAGACTGAGCCTGTTCATCAGGTTCCTCCCTCGGCAGGGGCTAGCGCGAGCAATGTGTTTGATTTGGTTGGAGAGGAATTGCCGCTTAACGAAGAGCCGACAGTCAAAGAGACACCTCAACCTATAACCAAGACGCCTTCAACGCCACCCAAGGAAGAGACATCCAACATGGGTGATTCGCTCGCTATGGCTCGCTCTTTTGTGGCTATCGGCGCCAAGGATGAGGCTATTCAACTTTTGCAAGAGGTTTTGCAAAAAGGGTCGCCCGCTGATCGTGCTGAAGCGGAGTTGATGCTTCGTCAAATTCACAATCAAGCCTCGTAATGCGTGTCGCATTAGGCCTTCAATATAACGGTGAAGCGTTTTGCGGCTGGCAAACCCAGCCGCAAATGCCGAACGTTCAAGATACGCTTGAATCGGCGTTGCAACAATTCACAAGATATCCCATCGCGACAGTTTGTGCCGGCAGAACGGATACAGGAGTTCATGCCACGCATCAAGTGGTGGATTTTCTTTCGCCGGTTGACCGACCGCTAGCTTCGTGGGTACGAGGGGTGAACACTTTTTTACCCTCAACCGTGAGTGTGCGTTGGGCCCGCGTGGTTCCCGAAGATTTCTCGGCTCGTTTTAGCGCGACGGAAAGAACCTATGAGTATTGGCTGCTCAATGACCCGGTTCGAGATCCTTTAACCGAAGGCAAGGTCGGCTGGGTTTTCCGGCCATGTGATGAAGTGAAGATGCAACAAGCGGCTGATCTTTTATTGGGCGAACACGATTTCTCGAGTTTCAGGGCTTCTGAATGTCAGGCGAAAAGTCCGGTTCGGATCATGCATGAGATCACGGTTCGTCGTCGGGGGCGTTTCATCGCCATTCGACTTCGGGCGAACGCTTTTTTACATCATATGGTTCGCAACATTGTCGGCAGCTTGGTTTATGTGGGGACAGGACGAGAAAACCTTGATTGGTTTGAGAAGGTTTTTAGGGCATGTGACAGACGTCTTGCCGCTCCCACCTTTGCCGCCGGGGGGCTTTATCTGGTCGGCGTTCGCTACCCTGAAGCGTTCAATTTGCCGCAATATTCACCTTGTCAATGGGATTTTCCCGCCTAAATATTGGCTATAATCGTTGAGTTTATTTCTGCGAATACGCAACGTTAAAAAGGATTACTCATGAGTTGGATCGATCGTTTATTGCCCCGGATTCATAAGCGTGAAGAAAACGAGGCAAACGAGAAGAAAAAAGAAAGTGCGATTCCCGAGGGGTTGTGGACAAAGTGTCCGAATTGTGAGCAGGTGCTTTATACCGAAGAATTGGAAGATTCGTTGATGGTCTGCCCGAAATGTGGCTACCATATGCGCCTGTCTGCTCGCACACGTGTGGAGTCGTTTCTAGATCCTCAAAATCAGATTGAGTTAGGTGAGGAAGTTCAGCCGGCCGACCCGTTGAAGTTTGTTGATAGCAAACCGTATCCGGCTCGCATTGCTCAGGCGCAACAAAAAACGCACGAAACAGACGCCCTGGTGGTTAAGCGCGGCACGCTTCGCGGCCTGCCTGTGGTTGTCGCGGCCTTTGATTTTAACTTCATGGGTGGCTCCATGGGATCCGTGGTCGGAGAGCGTTTTGTGCGGGGAGTTGCCGAAGCCACCCGACTCAAGTGCCCGTTTGTTTGCTTTGCCGCCTCGGGCGGCGCTCGCATGCAAGAAGGTCTTTTGTCTTTGATGCAAATGGCGAAGACAACGGCAGCCATTGCCGGACTTGCTCAGGAAAAGCTTCCCTTCATTTCAGTGTTGACGGATCCGACCATGGGCGGTGTGTCAGCCAGCTTTGCTTTCATGGGCGATGTGGTGATCGCTGAACCGAAAGCCTTGATTGGTTTTGCCGGTCCTCGTGTGATTGAACAGACCGTTCGTGAAAAATTACCCGATGGATTCCAACGCTCGGAATTTTTATTGAAAAAGGGCGCGATTGATATGATTGTGGATCGCCGCGAGATGCGAGCCAATATCGCCGAAATCATGGCTATGCTCATGAGACGCCGAATTACCGACGCGGAATAAGTGAGATTGCATTATTTCTCGACCATGCCGCAAGGTGTGGTCGAACTGTTTTAGGCACTAGGAAATGCTAGAAAATCGTCAAACATTAACCGACTGGTTGCGTTTTGTGGAGTCACAGCATCCGGAATCGGTCATTCACTTGGGGCTAGAGCGAATGAAAACGATGCTCGATCGCCTCGGCATTCGGTTTGATTGCCCGGTGATCATCGTCGCGGGCACCAACGGCAAGGGTAGCACTTGCGCGATGCTCGAGTCGATTTATCGGGCTGCAGGCTATAAGACGGCCATGCACACGTCGCCTCATATGTTGCGTTTTAATGAGCGGGCCTGCGTTAACGGCGTTGAAGTTGAGGATGCGCCGCTGATTGCTTCGTTTGCTGAGGTCGACGCAGCTCGCAAAGGGTTGCCTCTCACCTATTTTGAATTCACCGCGTTGGCGATTTTGCGAACTTTTCAAAAAGCCGCGCCGGATGTCGTTATCTTGGAAATCGGCTTGGGTGGAAGACTGGATGCAATCAATGCGTTGGAACCTGCGGCAAGCATTGTGACCACTATTGGGATTGATCACGAGGCGTTTCTCGGCAATACTCGAGATAGCATCGGCTGGGAAAAAGCCCATGTGTATCGTCAAGGCAAACCCGCCGTTTGCGCAGACCGTAATCCGCCGAAAAAACTTTTGCAGTACGCTCAAGCGCTTGGCTGTGATCTGCAAGTCTACGGCAGGGATTTTGACATCAAGGATAACGGCAAGGGACTCTCTTTCACGGGACGCTCTTCCAGTTGGAACGTTCCTTATCCGGCGCTTCGCGGTCATAATCAATTTGATAATGCCGCCGGTGTGCTGGCACTGGTCGACGCATTAAAGGATCAGCTTCCGGTGACGGAGCAATCGATTGGCCAAGGGCTTGAAACGGTTCGGGTTCGCGCAAGATTCGAGTGTGTTGCCAAGACCCCTTTGACTTATCTTGATGTCGGGCATAATCCGCATGCGGCTCGCGTTTTGGCGCAAAACGTGAAAGCATTGCCTAAAGAGGGGAGAACCCTTGCGGTTTTCGGAATGCTTGCCGACAAAGATATGCTTGATGTCGTCAAAATCATGAAAGATGAGATTGATGAGTGGTACATCGCCACGCTTCCGCCGCCTCGCGGGGCAACGTCTGAACTATTGCGACGCACGATGTTGGAAGCGGGTGTTGAAGATAGTAAAATCAATGTGTTAGACGATATTGCAACAGCGCTTAAAAAAGCTCAACACGAAGCGCGTGCCACTGATACAATAATCGTCTTTGGTTCCTTTGTGACAGTGACGGCGACGTTGCCGTTCTTTACCCGTTAAACCCATGCAAGAGAATCGCTCGCCCGATAAGGCACAGGAATACTGGCAGCCTGATGAGGCTTCGGCAAAGACCGAGTCCTCGGTGACGCCCGACGCTCAAATGCAAGAGCGTCAGGCGAAGGCTCGTGTGCGCCATCGCCTGATCGGCGGGTTGGTGTTGTTGGCGACCGCGGTTGTGTTTTTACCGCTTGTTTTTGAAACGCCGGCTATTGACACCCAGGAAGAGGCGCAAACGCGCATTCCCGATATTCCCAAAGAGCCCTTGGAGAAATTAGAGCTAGTCGTTAATCGACCGGAACCGGTTTCTATGGGTAAAGGTCCTCTTAAAGACTTGACGCAGCCGAATGACATAGGAGAAGAGACAACAACTCCGGCCCCTGTGGACGATGATGAAATGCAGGTTCCCGGGACTCTCTTTATTCAGGTGTTGGCAACTAGCAGTGAACGGGGCGCCATGCGGGAGATGGCCAAATACCAAGCGATGGGCTTGCCGGTTTATGCTGTGAAAGTTCAGAAAAAATCGGCGACTCTGTGGCGAGTGCGTTTGGGTTTGTTCAAGACGAAGGCGGAAGCTGAAAAAGTTGTTCAGTATCTGAATAGTCAAAACATTTCCCATATGCCAATTCAGGTGGAAAAAACGGAAACCCGAGCCATTGAACGCATCAAACCTGCTCAAACGCTTAAGGCCGCAACTCAAAATGCCAACGAGGCTGCTAAACATGACACTCCTTCTGAGTCGACTGTCAAAAAGACCCAAGATAACAGCCAAAAATCGGTGATTAAGTCCGCGGGCTCAACTCAAAAAGCGCCAGCCTCTTCGTCAAGCGTGACCGTGACCAATAAGTCAAAGGCGCAAACGACAAAGTCGTCGAGCTCTAAGACGTCAAGTCAGCCTGCGAGCAAAGCGCTGAAGCCCTCGGCAAAGTCACAAGGGCAAAAGCAAACCAAAGTTGATGACGATCCGCTTGCTGGCATGATACGCAACGCGGAGCGCGATTTCATCGCTGAGCAGCTTGCCCGCGAACGCGCTCAAAACAATAAACCATAGGAAGACGGAATTGTGAATGAATTAGACTGGGCCATCGTGATAGTGTTGGCACTCTCGACCATAGTGGGTGTCGCCCGCGGCGTCATCCGTGAAATTTTATCGATTGTGGGGTGGGTGATTGGCATCGTGTTTGCCTTGAAGTACTCCACCGAGTTAGCTGATAAAATCCCGCTCGAAAGCTTGGGACCGGCTGTGCGCACAATCATTGCCGCTGTGCTGATCTGCGTGGTGTGCGTTTTTGCGATTGGGTTGCTGGGCACCATTTTGCGCAAAATGCTCGAAGCAGCCAATATCAGCGCCGAAGATCGGATTTTGGGCAGTGTTTTCGGGCTGCTCAGGGGCGTGGTGTTTGTTTGCGCGGTGGTGTTTTTAGCCGGCATGACCTCGGCGCCGACGACATCGATGTGGAAGCATTCGTTTTGCATTCCGCTTGCGGAAAACGGCATTGATATGATGATGCCGTTCCTGCCGGACTCTTTGGCGCAGCTTCGCCGATAAAATAAGAGCGATTTCTCTTTTCTCATTTCTAACTTAAGGATTGATCATCATGTGTGGGATTGTGGGTTTGTATTCTCAAGAGCCTGTGAACCAACGCTTATATGACTCGTTGTTGCTTTTGCAACATCGTGGTCAGGATGCGGCTGGTATCGCGACGCTTGACGGGTTGACCTTTCACATGCACAAGGCCATGGGGCTTGTGCGCGATGTTTTCCGCACGCGTAATATGCGTGATTTGTTGGGTACGAGCGGGGTTGGTCAAGTTCGCTACCCGACGCAAGGCAACGCTGACAGCAACGAAGAAAGTCAGCCGTTTTATGTGAATGCGCCGTACGGCATCATGTTTGTTCATAACGGCAATCTGACAAACGCGGAAGCGCTTAAACAAGAACTTTATGACGCCGATCGCCGCCACATCAACACGACAAGCGATTCGGAAGTGCTCTTAAATGTTTTTGCCGATGAACTTTCGAGATTGACGATCAATGCCAAAGTGACGCCGGAAGTGATTTTCAGCGCTGTGCGAGGTGTTCACCGGCGTGTTCATGGTGCCTACGCCTGCATTGCCCTTATCGCCGGCAAAGGCATGGTGGCTTTCCGTGATCCTTTTGGAATTCGTCCGCTTTGCTATGGCACGAAAATGACTGACAAAGGCCGTGAAGTTCTTTTCGC
>DVNR01000071.1 GCA_018714205.1 Candidatus Aphodousia faecipullorum | reverse complement strand
AACGATCCGAATCTTCCGTATTTCGACTTAAATAAAAACGAAGAACCCAAGGTTATTTTTATGTTGATTTTTTATCAGCTGACACTAACCATTGATTACATCATTTCAATCACAAGTAATAGCTGTAATAATTGCAAAAGGCTCGGTCCCCCGAGCCTTCCACTGCACGAACAGAATTACATCATTCAGGCGGAGAAACGGAACGGATAGGCCGGCCCCTCACAAGCGTTGCCGTTTGTGACCCACAACACTCGGTCGTTTAGATCAAACGCAACCGCATAGACCGTGCACATGCGCAACATATCCGGATCTCGGGGATCTGGATGACTGCAAAGACTATCCGGGAAGTTGTCATGGTTACTCATGACATCGAACATGGTTTTGACCGTGAAACCCCGTTTACCTTGTGTCAGAACCCGAGCGCGGTTATAACGGACAAACGTGTCCGCCAACTGAAATTTCAGCTTATCATCCGCAATAAATAACGGAGAAAGGTAGTGATTAGCGTGACACAACGGCTCGCCTTCACTCATCATCACTGAGAAATTATCAGGAGAATATTCAACGCTTGCCACAATGCCGCAAGCACTGCCAATATTGAAGTTGCCCGCTCCCGCTCTCTGACACCGACCAACGCATTCAATGGCATCGCTTAAAAGTTTGGAACTGAGAATTTTTCGGTACATGACGTGAAGCGGAACGCCCACTTGTCCCTTTCCGACCGACAAAGCGTTCAGTGTCACGCCAATGCCATCTTCATTGAGTCCCTTGCCACCAATCATTCCTGCCTCGACCACCATCAGAATTCGAGGCAATGGCGCTTGATCGATTTCCAACACCACCGTGCAGGCCCTTGCAGGCAAGAGCCAGTCCCAAGTCTGAGTCAAAACCGTGTGACCGTCAGCCGTTGTCTCCGGCGGGTAACTGATCGCCGTACAGCCGTCCGGCAGAGCAAACATCAGCTCGCTTCGACAGTTAAGCGCCAAAACGTCCTCATAGGTTAGGTCCGCGCCTTGGGCTATGCCTTTCATTTCGTCAATCGCATCCGGGAAATACCCCTTTATTGACTCCTCAAAACGCAAGGCGACTTTTTTCGCGCTCTCCCAATCCAAGTGAGCGTTGGCAGCGACCATTCCCTGATAAAGTGACAATGTACGCAAAATGCGCTCTTTGGCTTGTTCACCATAGGCCACACCACGCTCAAACGGCGACCCTTTTATACGAATGACTTGATGTTCAAATGCCATTTTCAATTCCTCTAATCTGTCAACATCGGATAGTCCTTGCCATACCAAGTCATGATAACGCCCTTGGGAGGCTTAGGCGTCACTAATGAGACGACCACCAAAAGCGTCAAACTGACCAATAACGAAATGCCAACCGGATGCATGCCGAGCGTAATGTCAAAGGGCAACCATTTCATTTCAGCCACGAGGTAGGTAATGTAGGCGCCGGCGATACCGAAAGCCGCTCCCCATTCATTGCAACGCTTCCAATAGCAGCCTAACAACATTGTGAAGAAAAACGCCGCGGCCATTCCGCCCATGCTGAACGTGATGATCAATTGGAGCAAATCCGGGGGATTGAGCGCCAGGAAAAACACAACAACGGAAATCAATACCGTGGTGACGATTGTCATCTTTTTTTGTTCATCTGCCGTCGCCTTGGGTTTGAAGAAAAATTTCCAAAGATTAAGCACTATCGTTGACGAGATCACAATAATGATTGCGCCCACCGTGGACTGCACCGCGGAGGCAACCCCCGCTAACGTGATTCCAGCCAACCAGGAAGGCACCACCTGCATCGTCAGAATTGGCACAGCGTGATCCACCGTTTGCAAATTCGGATATAACCCTTTCGCCGCCAACGAGCAATACAAACCTAAACCAATCGTCCAGACTGTCACAATCACGATTCCAAGAATCACCGCCCTCTTCATTGCAATCGTGTTTTTGTACGTTAGAGCACCCATTGCCAAGTGCGGCAAACTGATCGCTGCGAAACCGTAAATGATCCATTGGGAGAATTCATAGGGAATGCTCCACCGGAAAGGATCAAAGTACGAGGGATCTCGGGCGTGTATTGCTCGACTCAATGCCTCCCACCCACCGTTTTGCGTGACTTCAATGTGAGAGCCGACAATAAGGCACAGCACAGCGAAGGTCATTGCGATGCCCTGAACAATAATCGCAAGAGCAACGCCTTTGACACCACCTAAAGCCGTCACCAAAAGCACTGTCACCGCAAAAAAGACCAATCCCATCCAATAAGGCAGTCCGGTCATCGCTTCAAAAACGCGAGCCCCGCCCACTGTTTGCCCGACAACGTAAGTCAGCATAAAAAGCGTAATCGACAGGCCACCAAGCAAAATCACCCCTCGGTTATAGTTAAACCGGTGCGCAATCAAATCAAGATAGGACTGAGCATCAATGCGACGGGCGACGATGCCGATTTTTTTACCAATCTCACCCAAGACCACAAAGGTGACAAAAATCTGGCAGCCGCTAACCAAAATCCACGGGCCGCCGACTTTGTAGCTCATGCCCGGCGAGCCGACAAAAGTCCCCGCCCCGCACAGGCCCGCGGCGATCATGAACGCCACTGCGAGCATGCCCATGCCACGACCTCCTGTGTAGAAATCCTCCACATAGGAGTTCACTGAGGATTGGTCCATTTTGCGTTTCGCATAAAGCGCGACCCCCACCACTGCCAATGTGTAAAGCACAAAGGTGACGATAATGGCAATTCGTTGAAACGTGCTAATCGAGAGATCCATATTGCCTCCTAGGGGTTGGTGTGAGAGGCGTCATCGACACTGTCTTCGTCTTCCAAGTTTTCCGCCTTGAAAACCCACTGAGCGATCAACGCGATGAAAACCCCACCGATTACCGCGATAGCGGCCATGATCGTGAGATAGCGTGGCAAACCCAAGAGATATTGCATTTCTTGCATATCCTGAGCTGCATAGTGATACGTCACGGACAGAATGATGACAACGTAAATCAGGTAGGCAAAAAATGTCACCAACATTTCTTTTTTTGCCTGCGAGAGTCGGGGATCGTCAGGAATATCATCGAAAGAGTAATCTCTGGATTGATATTCTTCTCGGGTCATCTTGATCTTCATAAGGCCCCCTATTGGAATCAATGTTTCCTGTTTATAAAGTACGGGGCGTCATTAAGACTTGTCAATCATTAATCTTTTAAAATACTAGGGAAAATACCTATAAAAAGAACATGTTGTCCATCTAAGCAAAAAACCTTATGTGATTTTCTCTTTGTAAAGATCTCAGGAGTACCATGAACCTCCCCAATCAGATGGTGCAAGAGGCTCTCAATGGATTTGCTTTTTAATCCGATCATTCTTTCGGTTGTCGTGCTTTGTCTTTTATGCTTAGTCAAGGTCAATGTTCTTTTCGCCTTAATTTTTGCCGCGCTAACGGCGGGCTTGTCAGGCGGCCTCGGAATCAGTCAAACCATGACCTTGCTTACCGACGGTTTTTCAGCCAATGCCACAACCGCTTTGTCTTATATCCTGTTGGGAACCTTCGCCGTGGCGATTGCGAAAACCGGGCTGATGCAAATGCTCGTTTCTTGGATTTCCAAACATTTAGGTTCTCGGCGATTGATTTTTTGCTTGGTTTTGGCCTTTATCGCCTGTTTATCTCAAAACGTGGTGCCTGTTCACATTGCCTTTATTCCACTACTGATCCCACCGCTTTTAAACTTGATGAACAAAATGCAATTGGACCGTCGGGCGGCCGCCTGCGCTTTAAGCTTCGGCTTAGAAGCGCCGTATATCACGCTTCCGATTGGGTTTGGATTAATTTTCCAGGGCATTGTGGCCGACAGCATGACACGAAGCGGCATGCCGACGACAGTCTCTGATGTGGCTTCCGTTAATTGGATTTTGGGCGCTTCCATGTTTATCGGGCTGCTTTTTGCGATTTTTGTCCTGTATCGCAAGCCGCGCCGCTATGAAGAAAATGACACCGTCCACTTATCCGGCGACATCCCGACTGAAACTCACTTCAACGCCAAGCATTGGGCGGCATTAGTTGCCATCATTTTGGCCGTCGTTGTTCAAATTATTTGGCAATCGTTACCGCTTGCCGCCTTGTTCGGACTCATTGTGATGATGCTGGGACGCGCCTTTCGGTTCTACGAGCTTGACCAACACATCGCAAGCGGCATTTCCATGATGGGATTTATCGCCTTCGTGATGTTAATTGCCGGTGGTTACGCTGCGGTCATCAATGAAACAGGCGCCGTCAACGCGTTGGTTCAAAGCGTGATTCCCTACCTGATGACCAACAAGGTGCTTGCGGCGACCCTGATTGTGGTAATCGGGTTGCTCGTCACGATGGGTATCGGAACCTCTTTTGGAACCGTGCCGATTCTTGCGGTGATTTATGTTCCCCTGTGCACCGCGGTGGGCTTTTCACTGCCAGCGACCATTCTTTTAATGTCTGCCGCAGGCGCATTGGGTGACGCGGGTTCCCCGGCTTCGGATACAACCCTCGGTCCGACAAGTGGCTTAAACGCTGACCATCAGCATGATCATATTTGGGACACGTGTGTGCCGACTTTTATCGTTTATAACATTCCGCTAATGCTCGCCGGCATTATCGGGGCGCAGTTTATCTAATCAAATCCGTTCAGGTGGCCGTTTAAAAATCGGCCACCTTTTAAAACTTCTCAAAATGACGTAGGTGTTGCTTTCATTGACGAACAAAGCGTTCTTCACCCGAAGCAATCCATGCGTCTTAGTGGGCCGGATGCAGAAGCGTTTTGTCAGAATGACGCTTTTTTAGATTATCAACGACTTCACTCATCCCGATACCTTCTTTTTGCAATAGAACAAGAAGGTGATACATCAAGTCAGAGGCTTCATCAATAGTTTCCTGACGATCGTGCACCGTGGCGGCAAGCGCAGCCTCCAACGCCTCTTCACCCACTTTTTGCGCAATCCTCTTTGTCCCTTGCGCATAAAGCGAGGCTGTGTAGGATGTCTCTGGCTTGCTCCCTTTGCGCGAGGCGATCACTTTTTCCAATTGCGCTAAAAATTCATAGCTGTGCGTAATTTCACCGAAACAACTCTCTTGCCCCAAATGACAAGTCGGTCCCTCGGGATTTGCCAAAATCAGCAACGAATCCTCATCACAATCGGCCGCCATGTCCACTAAGTTCAAATAATTCTTTGAGGATTCCCCCTTTACCCAAAGGCGATTTTTAGAACGTGACCAAAACGTGACTCGACCGGTTTCCAGGGTTTTCTTCACGGCTTCCCGATTCATGTAGCCCAGCATTAAAACCCGCCCGGAAACGGCGTTTTGCACAATGGCGGGAATAAGCCCCGCGCCTTTTTCAAAATCCAATTTCGCCCAATCTTTTTCCGTCAACATTGCTTTCTCCTTCAAAGAGGGTGCGCATCTCAATCCCCTCACGGCTTAACCAATCTTTCAATTCAGCGATTGCGATCATTTTTTTATGGAAAACCGACGCAGCCAATGCGCCGTCCACATTCGCGTCCCGAAACGCTTCCAGGAAATGCTCCTTAGTGCCGGCGCCGCCTGAAGCGATTAGCGGGACACGACAGATGTCGCGAACAAGCTTCAATTGCCGTATGTCATAACCTTGTCTGACACCATCTTGATTCATCATGTTTAAAACAATTTCCCCCGCGCCCTTTTCCTGCACAACCTTGACCCAGTCAAGCGTTTTCCAACGCGTGCAACGCGTTTTCTTTTCATCACCCGTGTACTGATTGACCCAATAGCAATCCGTTGCGGCGTCGTACCAAGAATCAATCCCTACCACAACGCACTGAACGCCGAACTCCTCCGCCAAGCGACTAATCAACGTGGGATCTTCCAATGCCGGAGAGTTCACCGAAATCTTATCGGCGCCTTGAGATAAAATCGCCGCAGCCTCCTCGACAGAACGAATTCCGCCCGCGACAGTAAAAGGAATGTCAATCGCCTGAGCCACTTTCCGAACCCAATCTTTAGAGACCGTTCGACCGTCTGAGGATGCGGTAATGTCATAGAAAACCAGTTCATCCGCACCCTCTTCGGCATAGCGTTTGGCTAACGGCACGATGTCGCCCACCACTTCGTGACCACGAAAACGCACGCCCTTCACCACAACCCCGTCTTTGACATCTAAGCAAGGGATGATTCGCTTTGCCAACATTGCATCGCCTCCTTCACCGTCAATTGATTTTCCAAAAAGGCTCGACCGATGATGACTCCCGCCACCCCTGTTTGCCTTAACCGTTCTAGATCCGCAAGCGATCCAATTCCCCCGGAGGCTTCGATCACCAAATCCGGATATGTTTCACAAAGCGATCGGTATAGCGAGGTGTTGGTCCCGCCAAGCATGCCATCCTTGGCGATATCGGTGCAAAGAACGTTCTTGAGGCCTGCTCGCCGATAATAGTCAATGAGATTTTCCACGGTCTTATCCGAGTCCGCTCGCCATGCGTCAGTGGCGACAAACGCTTTGCCGTTGTCGTCCACCCGGCAGTCCAACGCCAACGTCAGACGATTCGCGCCGAATAGGCGAAACCAGCGGGCTACCGTTAGCGGCTCTTTGACGGAAAGCGACCCCACCACCACACGATCAACGCCCGCGTTAAGCAGTCGCCTCACATCCTCTTCAGTGCGAACACCCCCTCCGACTTGAATCGGAACGGATAAAGATTCAACCAATTTCCCGATATAGGCCGTTTGACGCTTTTGAGGATCCTTCGCCCCCGTTAAATCCACAATATGAAGCCGCTTCGCGCCGTCTTTCTCATAGGCTTTTAGCGCGGCGAGCGCATCAATGTCATAGGTGGTTTGTTGCGCATAGTCGCCTTTTTTTAACCGAACCACTTTTCCGTCAATCAGGTCAATTGACGGAATGATGCCTTCACGTTGACTCATCATGTGCGCTCCAAAAAATTCTTTAACAATCTCACTCCGGCCGCTCCGGATCGCTCTGGGTGAAATTGCACACCCCAAAAATTCTTTTTTCTGACCGCTGCACTAAACGTTTCCCCGTAGGTGCTTGTGGCAATCGTGGCATCGCACACCGCAAAAGCGAAGCTATGCACAAAGTAAAAATATTCGCCCAGATTTTTATCCAATCCTGAAAACAAAGGATCCGAGACGCTGACTTTCACCCGATTCCATCCCATATGCGGCAAGGGGCGTCCCCCGGTCTTTAATTGCCGAACCTGCCCATGAATCAATCCCAATGTCTGCACGCCTCCGGTTTCTTCACTTTCTTGCCCTAGAAGCTGCATTCCCAAACAAATACCTAAAACAGGGCAACTCGCCATTTGAATCGTTTCAATCAGTCCTCTGGCCTTGAGTTCGCGCATCGCTGTTTTCGCCGTGCCGACCCCAGGAACAAAAAGGCGGCTGGCACCTTGGGCGACGCTCGCCTCAGAGGTCACCACGGGATCCACCCCCAATCGACAAATTGCCGCGCGCAATGACGTGAGATTGCAGCATCCTGTGTCTAAAATCACCACCTTTGTCATCAAAGCGCTCCTTTAGAGGAAGGAAGAACATCGCTTTCAACCCGTATGGCCTGACGCAAAGCGCGACCGAACACTTTAAAAAGGCTCTCTGCGCGGTGGTGATCATTCTCACCCTGCGTTCTCAAGTGCAACGTGCACCCAAGACTCATCGCCAACGAGCGGAAAAAGTGTTCAATCATTTCCGTTGAAAGATCCCCCACTTTCTGATACTTGAATTGCGCGTTGTAGATTAAAAATGGACGCGAGGACAAATCAAGCGCACACTGAGCCAAACACTCATCCATCGGAAGCATGAAACCGAAGCGGGCAATTCCCCGTTTATCCCCCAAAGCGATTTTGAGCGCTTCGCCCAAAGCGAGCCCAACATCTTCAACCGTGTGGTGATCATCAATATAGAGGTCGCCGTGAGCGGCAATTTTTAATGAAATGCCGCCATGGAAGGCAATTTGCGTGAGCATGTGATCGAAAAAACCGATGCCTGTTGAAATATCCGCCTCAGCTTCCCGATCCAAATCCACATCCACAATAATCGTTGTTTCTCGGGTTTTTCGCTCAACATGCGCAATTCTCGCGGGCTTTTTGATCGCCAACAGTTTTTCAGCGATGGCTTGCCAACCTTGTGTTTGGCGATCGTAGCGAAAAGCTTTCAAACCCATATTGGCAGCGAATTCCTCATCGGTTGCCCGATCACCGATGACAAACGACAAACCATAGTCCAACATACCGTCGTTTAAGTAAGCTTTAACGAGCCCCGTT
The DNA here is from genome assembly GCA_018714205.1 of Candidatus Aphodousia faecipullorum. Classification (GTDB taxonomy): domain Bacteria; phylum Pseudomonadota; class Gammaproteobacteria; order Burkholderiales; family Burkholderiaceae_F; genus Aphodousia; species Aphodousia faecipullorum. Next base: position 17,380 of record DVNR01000071.1, on the reverse strand, counting down.
TGAGGTTTTCGGCATCCGCAGTGATCCTGCGGCCGATGCGGGCAAATCAAAACCTCCTCAAAAGTGACGCCTTGGGAAGCCATGATTTGCAATAAAAGCCTCTGCGGTCCTTCAAAGTCTTTCATCGGGAAATCCTCGGTTCCCAAGCCGTCCTGATTGCTGACCATCACGAAGCGCCACCCGGCTTTTTTAAGTTTTAAGAGCGCGACAATGCAATCGGGTTCCAACTCAAACTTTTCAAAACGATCGACTTGGCAATCAGCGGGCTCCGCGATCAATGTTCCATCCCGATCAATAAATAAAATTGCTCGTCCTGTCATCGGTTCCTCCCCTTTAAAATCGCCCCAAGAGCGTTGATCAACATCTCGCATTCTTCGCGAGTCCCCACAGAAATACGTAACGTTTTCTCGTCCCCCGGATTGCGCACCGCAATTCCTTTTTTCCAAAGGGCTTGATAGACATTGGCGGCGTTTTCAAGCGCAATCAACACAAAGTTGGTCTGCGTGTCATAGACACGGGTTAGTCCCGGCAGTCGCAGGAGTTCCCCCATCAAGTAGGCCCGATTCGCCTCGACACGCCTGACCCGTTCTTTCATTAATGCGACGCCTTTTGGTGTGAGAGCCTCTTGGGCAATTGCCGCGACAGGTTCTGGCACCGGATAGGGGGCAATTACCTTTTTAAGACAAGTGATCACCTCGGGATCAGCCATCAAAACGCCACAACGAAGACCTGCTAAGGCGAAAGCTTTTGACAACGTGCGAATAATGACCAGATTGGGGTATTTAGCCATCAAGGTCGTAGTCGTCATCGTCGGACAAAATTCAATGTAGGCTTCATCAACGGCAAGCAGCACATCACCGGGCATGGATTGCAAGAGACGTTCAACTGTCTCGGGCGCATGAACCTCACCCGTTGGATTATTGGGATTGCAGAAAAAAGCCAGTTTGATGGATTGCGCGCGGGCATTGTCAGCGAGCATCTGAGCGAAGGCATTGAAATCCACGTCACCGGCCGCGGTTTGGGGCACGCTCACGGTGGACACGCCGCACGTTTGGCTACTGATCGCATACATGCTGTAGGTTGGTTCTGCGTAAAGCACACGGTCTTTTCCCGGTTCGCAAAACGTTCGAATCAGTAGCTCAATGGCTTCATCCGCTCCCCTTGTCACCAACACCGAGCGAGGCTGTACGCCGGCATAAGTCGCATACCGTTCACAAAAAATCCTCGGTTGCACCTCTGGGTAACGGTTAAGGGTGTCAAACCGCATCGCATATGCCGTCGGCTCGGGATATTCATTGCTGTTAAGCCAAGCGGTCTTTCCGCTTATCCCTTCGCGAGGCGACTCATAGGGTGTGAGAGTCTGCAAAAATTTTGGCATCAAGCGAATAAAACCGTTCATTTCACCCCCTCATTGCGAAGAGCCTCTAATCGAATGGAGGCCGCCCGCTTGTGAGCGTCAAGTTTTTCAGCGGCTGCAAGCTTTTCAATTGTTGGTCCCAAAAGACGCAAACCTTCAGAAGTCACTTCCTGAATGGTCATTCGGCGTTCAAAATCAGCCAATCCCAAGCTTGAATAGGTTCTGGCGTAACCGTAAGTAGGCAACACGTGATTAGTTCCCGAGGCGTAGTCGCCGGCGCTTTCCGTTGACCAATCCCCTAAAAAAACAGAGCCGGCATTGCGAACGGATTTGACAAGCGTTTGCGCGTCCCTGACCTCCAAAATCAAGTGTTCCGGCGCATAGCGGTTGGAAATTGCCACACACTCGGCCAAGTCTTTCGCTACGATGATGCGGCTCATTGAAAGCGCTTTTTCAGCGATGGCTCTTCTCGGCAATGTCAGGAGTTGACGATCCACTTCAGAGGCAACCTTTTCGGCTAAAGCCCTATCTGATGTGACAAGAACTACCTGAGAGTCGCGGCCGTGTTCGGCTTGCGACAATAAATCCGCGGCGACAAAAGAGGGATTCGCTGCCGCATCGGCGATCACCAACACTTCTGAAGGTCCCGCCGGCATGTCAATAGCCGCCCCATCAGCGCATTCACTCACGACTCGTTTAGCTTGTGTTACAAAAGCGTTGCCCGGTCCGAAAATCTTCATCACTTTGGGCACGGATTGTGTGCCAAACGCCATGGCCGCAATGGCCTGAGCCCCGCCCGACTGGTAAATTTCCGTAACACCGCAAAGCTTGGCCGCGTACAAAATCTCATCGGCGATGCGGGGCGGAGACATCAAAATAATTTGACGACACCCGGCGATTTTTGCTGGCACCGCCAGCATCATGACGGTCGAAAACAATGGCGCCGTTCCCCCCGGCACATAAAGCCCCACCGAGTCAATCGGGTGGGTGACTTGAGTGCAGGTGACACCCGGCATTGTTTGCACCGTCACTGACGAAAGAGCCTGCGCGCTATGAAACGCCCGAATATTTTTGACGGCCAATTGCATCGCGGCTTTAGTATCCGCGTCTAGTCGAGTTTCCGCCTCATTGATTTCATCTGGAGAAACTCGGATTTCTTTCAGCTCGATCCGATCAAATTTTGCCGCATAGTCACGAAGCGCCGCATCGCCCCTTTCACGAACATCCTTCACAATGGCGTCAACCGTTTTGGCGATTTCAACACCGGCCAACACCGCAGGTCGCATCAAGAGCTCGTCCTGTTTCGCTTTACTTAATGTTGACCAAACAACAGGGGTTAACAAACTCATTTCCCATCTCCTTATTTCAACATCTTTTCAATCGGTAAAACCAAAATGGAACTGGCCCCCAACGCCTTTAGCTTTTCCATCGTTTCCCAGAAAAGCGTTTCACGGCTCACCATGTGCATGACAATTTTTGAGTCATCATCGGCCATAGGCAGCAGCGTTGGATGTTCAGCGCCGGGAAGCAGTTTGACCACCTCTTCAATTTTGTCTTTCGGGGCATGAAGCATGATGTATTTGGAGCCTCGAGCCATCAAAATGCCGTCAATGCGAGTCAACAGCATGTCCACTAACGAGCGCTTTTCCCTATCGAAGTCTCCGGTCCTTTCAATGAGGCACGCCTTGGAATCAAAAACGACCTCCGCTTCCTTTAAGCCATTGGCTTCCAGCGTGGCTCCGGTCGACACCTGATCACAAATCGCGTCAGCCAAACCGGCTCGCGGGGCGATTTCCACCGAGCCGGTTAAAAGGCAAGGCTTCAAGTCCACGCCTTTTTCACGCATCCAACGCATCAGAAGCTGAGGGAAAGAGGTCGCCACTCGCTTTCCCTGCAAATCACCAGCCCCTCGCCACGTCCAGTTTTGGGGCACGGCGATCGAGAGGCGACATTCGCCGAAATCCAGCCGACGGCACACCGTATAAGAGGCATTTAACCCTTGCGCGGCTCGGCTAAGCTTTGTCTCTTCCAAAACCCCCTCTCCCACAATTCCCAAATCCACCGTGCCATCCATAACCAATCCGGGAATATCGTCATCACGGACAAGGAGCACTTCAACAGGGAAATTTTCAGCAAGAGCCACTAGGCGCTGTGAACGCACGCGAACTTTTAATCCGGCTTTTTGCAAAAGATCAAATGAGTCTTCGGATAATCGACCGGACTTCTGCAACGCAATGCGCAATCGATTGACAGTTTCAGCCATTTTTCTTCCTTTAAAAAATCCGTTTTCACCTGCCGGAAGAATGGCTCTACAAAGGAAAAGCCCCCGAAAAGATGCTTTTCGGAGGCTTTGTTGATATGGATTTTTATTTGTTGCCGCCGAAAGCTCTTTTCGTCTTCCGGCGCACACCAACCATTCGCCAGAGACTACTCAAGCGAATGGTGTTGATGGCGAAAAACAACAAATAAATTCTTCATAGTAAAAAGTTCAATCCCACAAAAGGATGTTTTTTATTATGTCACTTCGTGCGAAGCACGCCTACGCAAAAGAAACTAGAAAAGAAAAATTTTTTGTTCTAGGTCCCGTTCAAGCGGGAGCGGTTCCCACCGCTGCCCAATCTCTTGGCAAATCATTTGACACCCAGGCAGACCCCTACGAAGTAGAAAAGTCCTTCCGCCTAAATACGCCCAAGAAAACTAGGCCGTTATAATGTCTAAAAACATTTTTGGGGCGACTTATGACCTTTATTGAAAAACTTCAAAACCGTTGGAATGAAAGCCAGTCATTGCTTTGTGTGGGACTTGACCCGGATGTGAACCGTTTTCCTGCCCACTTAAAAGATCAACCCGATCGAATTTATGCGTTTTGCACCGCGATTGTCGACGCGACGGCTCCTTTTGCCTGCGCCTTTAAGCCTCAAATCGCCTATTTCGCCTCCTGCGGCGCTGAAGATGAACTGCAGGCCATCATTGCTTACATTCATCAAAATCATCCGAGCATTCCGGTTGTCCTGGACTCCAAACGGGGCGACATTGGCTCAACAGCCAAACACTATGCCCGCGAAGCTTACGAGCGCTATGGCGCTGATGCCGTGACCTTGTCTCCTTACATGGGCTTCGATTCGGTCGAACCTTACCTCGAGTATGAAGATCGTGGCGCGATTTTGCTTTGCCGTACCTCCAACCCGGGCGGCAACGACATCCAAATGTTAATGGCCGGCGACAAACCGATTTATCAACACGTCGCAGCCTTAGCCAGCGGCCCATGGAATAAAAATGGGCAATTGGGCTTGGTTGTCGGCGCAACCTACCCGAACGAAATCAGTGAGGTCCGCAAAATTGTTGGCGATATGCCGCTCCTAGTCCCGGGCATCGGAGCACAAGGTGGTGATATCCATGCTTGTGTTAACGCCGGCATCACCGCCAACGGCACCGGCATGATGATCAATTCCAGCCGAGCCATTCTTTATGCCTCTCAACAGGAAGACTTCACCGAAGCGGCAGCCCGTGTCGCGCAGGACACAATGACAAAAATCAATCAGGCACGTGGACTTTAAACTTTAAAAATGTTTTGAGGGGGACGGCAGACGGTCCCCTTTTTTCGTTATCTGGGAGCAAAAGGGTTAAACGGACCAGGCGCCTTCTCCGCTGGTGATTTCTAGAGATAGAGAGCAACAGGCAAAAATTTGCCCGCATTCGGCGATCTGATTGGACAACCTTTCGCTAAATTGTGAATCGAGGAAAAAAGCTCGACTCCTGAGCTTTTGTGCGCTGAATGTTCAAAGAGGAAAATTATGTCTGAAGAAAAATTGAGTCCCTTTGCTCGTGGTCCCCAAAATGATGCCTATGCCAAGTATTTCGTCGGTCAGAGCTACTTGAATATGCTTTCGCTCAAAGGGGTCGCCGTCGGCAACGTGACCTTCGAACCGGGTTGCCGCAACAACTGGCACATCCATCACAAGGGCGGGCAAATCCTTTTGGTCACAGGCGGTCGCGGTTACTACCAAGAATGGGGCAAACCCGCTCAAGAGCTAAAAGCGGGCGACGTTGTCAATATTCCGCCGGAAGTCAAGCATTGGCACGGAGCCGCCAAAGACGCGTGGTTCTGCCACTTGGCCATTGAAGTCCCCGCCGAAGGAGCTTCAAACGAGTGGTTTGAAGCGGTCAGCGATGAGGACTATAACAAACTCAAGTAAAGATTTTGGGAGCAAACATGAAACCTTACGTGATTTCTCACATGATGATGTCGGTCGACGGCCGCATTGACTGCGCCATGACCGAGCTCATTGAAGATAGTCAAGTGTATTACGATGCGCTAGAGACGCTCAATTGCCAAAGCCAAATGGTTGGACGCACAACCGCTCAGATGCACTACGCGTTGCCAGAACCATTCGAAGCCGAAGAGGACACGCCGGTTGGTCGAGCCAATTGGTATGCGGCTGGCGACGCTCACGATTTTTCCATTGTGGTGGACACCCACGGAAAATTGCGGTATCCCACCAACCGCATTGACGGCCGTCCCATTCTGGTTATGACAAGCCGTTCCTGCCCAATGGCCTATCTTGACTACTTGGTTAAGGAAGGCATTTCCTGGATTGCCGAAGGTGAGGATACGGTGGATCTCACGCGTGCTTTGGCTGTCATCCGAGAACAATTCGGTGTGCGCCGCATTGCTCTATTGGGTGGCGGTCACCTTAACGGCTCAATGATCGAAACCGGTCTCGTTGACGAAGTGAGCATTATGATGAGCGCAGCCATCGATGGCCGTGCGGGCATGGCGGCTGTCTACGATGGCGTCCATCAGAACGCCAAACCATTCCTGTTAAATCTTAAAGACGTCAAACAAGTCGGACGGGGCACGATTTGGGCGCGATACACTGTTCAAAAATAACTACGACACAAACTTTATAAAGGAGTTCATCCTGTCCGGATGAGCTCCCTTTTTATCCCTAACCCAGAATGCGAACCCCTGCCTCTCAACAGCTAAGGGGCTGCCGTCAAACAAGCGCCTCGCTCGCTCAATACGTATAGCTCACTGAACTGCTAAGGCGAATGTTTCTTCCAAATTCTTGACCATAAGTGCGTTCAGCCTGCAAAGTAGCGCGAATTGATCGATCCGACTGATAGCTTGCTCCGAATCCTGTTCGACCCCATTCTTTGGAAAGTGAGCGGGAAAACGACTCAACCTTCCCATCCGAAAAGATTCCTCTACCGGCAGCCTGACCCAACCAATCCCGATAGTATCCAATGCTCACATAGGCCCGGGTATTTTCCTCGATCGTGACTTCACCCTTGAATTTCAAGGCGGTAACCAAGTCATCGATCGCTTCATAGCGAATACGAGCGTTGCCACAGGGAAACACATGATCATCCAGTCGACTATAGGTAATCCGCAGTTGAGGCTCGAATTTCAGCAGCTTGCCCCCTTCGATTGACTTGCCGTATTCCACACCGAGCGAGGCGCCGTGAAGAGTGCTTTTTGAGAGCGCCTCTCCCATTGAACCACTTAATCGCAATACACCCACTCTCATTAATGCGCCAAGATACGCGTCATCGGGCAACAGATAGGACATGTACAAACTGCCGGAAACCGCTTGGTTACCTAATGAACCCGTTTTTAGGTAAGCACTTCCTCGACCGAAATCGACTGCAGTGCCGACGATCAAGTCGTTTTTGAAACGGTAATCAGAGCCTACCAGCACGAACTGATGGTCACAACGGACACCGCCAAGATCCCAACTTCGATATTGGTTGACCGACCATCGGCCGCTTCTTTGTTCATCAGAGCGGGTCGCATCTATCCGATCGTACAAAAGCTTCAATCCACCCCGACGCCAGGTGAGCGCGTTTGACAAGGCAAGCTCTTGCGCCGAACCGATCATTCCTGCCGGTCCACTCGAGGCAATCGCCGACTCAGTAAAAAAGAGTGCAGAAATCCCAAAACTAACGAGTAAAAGCAACTGATGATTAAATTTTCGGCTTACCAACAGGCTCTTCCTCCGTTTGCTTTTCTTCGGGCAACTTGGAAACCAGGACCTTGTCAATGCGTCTGCCGTCCATGTCCACCACCTCAAAGCGCCAGCCTTGCCAGGTCACCACGTCGCCGGTTTTCGGCAAGTGCCCAGTCATCCAAATGATCATCCCGGCCAACGTGTTATAGCGTCCGGCTTCCTCCTGAGGCAGATTCTTCAAATCCAAATGATCTTTAAGTTCCGGCGAGGGCATCATGCCATCCAAAAGCCAAGAGCCGTCGTCACGCTCAACAGCCCAAGCCTCCTCGCCGGGCTCTGGCTTAAATTCACCGGCGATCGCCTCCAAAACATCGCGCGGACTGACCAAGCCCTGCACGGTCCCGTACTCATCGACAACAATGGCGACCGGGACATCATTGGCACGGAAGTTCTCCAAGAGCTCCAAACCGCTCAAAGACTCCGGCACATACAGCACCGAAGCCATTTTGCTCGTGAAATCAACATGCCCGTTTTCAACAATTTGCTGCAACAGGTAGCGTGTGGAGCAAAAGCCTTTAATATCGTCCAAAGAGCCATCGGCGATTGGCAAGCGAGAATGACGCGAATTTAAAAGCTTGGCGACATTGGCTCGAGCGTCCTCTTGCAGGTCAATCCACTCCACTTCGCTTCTGGGCGTCATCAATGAGGCAACCGTCCGGTCATCGAGTCGAAAAACGTTACGAACCATATCGCGTTCTTGCTCTTCGATGGCGCCGGTTTCACTGCCTTCATCAATAATGGCATGAATTTCCTCTTCCGTGACCCCCTGCTCCTCATCGCCTTTTTTACCGGAAAGTTTCAATAGCAAATCCGTTGACACGGAAAGCAATTTGACAAACGGCGCCATTAAAACTGCCAAGAAATTAATCGGAGGAGCAATGCGACAGGCCACTCCCTCCGGATTCATTTGTCCGAGGCGCTTCGGAACCAATTCCCCCAGCACAATGGAGAAGTACGTCACTAAAACCACCACCAACAAGAGACCGGCAAAACGCGCCGTTTCCATCGGAATGTTAAATTCTGCGTTAAGCCATGCGGCAACCGGCGTGGCCAATGCCGCTTCACCCACAATGCCCGAAAGAATGCCAATGGAAGTAATCCCCACCTGAATAGCCGAAAGCGCCCGAGTGGGTTCCTCATTTAGGCGCATAGCCACTTTCGCACCGCGATTGCCTTCATCAATTCTGACTTGCAACCTGGGTTTTCGACTTGTCACCAGTGCGATTTCACTCATGGCAAAAACGCCATTGAGCAAAATCAATGCCAAAAGACACAAAACATTAAACCAATTGTCCATACCACTACTCAATCATTGGATAGCAAACAAATTAAACCGTCGATCGCCTCGCGAATTGTTTGAGCCCGAACGGCCGAGCGATCGCCTTCAAACTGAAATCGACGAACCAGCGGCTCCTTTCCTTTCGCACCCCATCCGATATAAACGGTGCCAACAGGTTTCCCCGGCACGGCTCCCCCGGGCCCGGCAATGCCGGTCACCGCAACGACCACTGTCGCCGGCGAGTGACTAAGCGCCCCAACAACCATCTCTTGGGCGGTTTCGGCGCTCACCGCGCCATGCGCGGCAAGTGTTTTTTCGCTCACACCCAAAAGTGCGACTTTCGACTCGTTTGAGTACGTCACAAATCCACGGTCAAACCAGGCGCTCGATCCCGCAATGGAGGTGAGCGTAAAAGCGATGCCACCTGCCGTGCAGGACTCGGCCGTTGCAATAACCGCCTTCTTCTCAGTGGCAAGCCGGGCCAAACAGGCCACACGCTCCAAAATTGAATTTTCCACCGATTGCATTCCTGTTCTCCTAACCGATGACATATTGCAAAGCGACCAAAACCAGCCATGCATAACCCGCCGCAATGGCGTCATCAAACATGATGCCGAAGCCGTTTTTCATTTTCTTATCGAAATAATCCGCCGGGGGACATTTCACGATGTCAAAGAAGCGGAAAGCGAAAAAGGCCGCGATTTGCCAGCCAAGCGTCGCAGGCGTCAAAGCTAACAAAAGCCAAATGGCGAACACCTCGTCAATCACAATGCTCCCGTGATCGGGAACCCCCAAATCTTCCGAGGTTTTTCCACAAGCCCAGGCCCCCAAAACAAAGGTCGCCGCAATAATCAACAACCAGGCGGCAGCTGATACGTAAGGCTCTAAAAAAAGAAAAACGACCCACCCGGCAAGCGTGCCCCATGTTCCCGGCGCCGGGCGAATCAGCCCTGCTCCAAAAAATGTTGCCCAAATGTGGGCGACCGAGCCAAAAGCAAAAGCAACGCTCATTCGCACCTTGTTGACCGGATTATCGGATTTGTATTTTTCAAACATCCTGTTTTCTTTTAATTATCACTTTTGAAATGATCAAAGCCAGACCACGTTTCATGAATGATCCGACCGTCAGCGTCAGTGAGCGTCAGCCCCATTTCTTTCTTTGTCTGCCCAATGCGCGAAAGGACAAGCCCCGCTTGGCGAGCAAAAGCCTCAATATCATTTCTCACACTTTTTGGCGCTGTAAAAATCAATTCGTAATCGTCACCCCCGGCAAGCTGCGCTTTCAGGCGTTTTTCTTGGGGAAATTTTGCCAACGATTCACTCACCGCGATGGCGCCGGCATTGATTTCCGCCCCCAGGCCGGAGCGCGACAAGATATGTCCCAAATCCTGAATCAATCCGTCGGAAATATCCGCCGCCGCGGAAGCAATCGGTTCCAAAAATTGCCCAAGCGCGACTCGAGGAGTCGGTTTATCCATTCGGGAAGCCAAATACGAATCACACAGTCCCTGCCAAGTACCGGTTCGAAGCATAAGCGCGGCATAAGCGTCTCCGGGGGTGCCGCTTACCCAAACATCATCACCCGCTTGAGCGCCACCCCGAGTCAAACCCCGACAAACCTCGCCGATTGCCGTAATCGTTATCGTCGCGGCTGCCGCCTCGCCATTGACCATCACGGTCTTTGTCGTATCTCCTCCCAAAAGCGGGCAAGAAAATTGCGTGGCGGCTTCGTGCAAACCACGACTAAAGGCGTCTAACCACTCGGCGTTGGATGAAGGCAAAGACAAAGCAAGGAAAAAAGCGCGCGGCGCAGCACCGGCCGCAGCCAAATCAGACAAGTTGACCGCCAACGCTTTATACCCGACGGTCAAAGGATCGGCATCGGGCAAATAATGCGTCCCAATAGCCGTTGTGTCGGTAGTCACGGCGACGCGTGTCGCTCCGATATCAACCAAAGCGCAGTCGTCGCCAATCCCCTGAGTGTGCCATTTAGAGGGCAACGCCCAGGAAAAATACCGATCAATGATTTCAAATTCGGACGGGCGTGGGCCCATAGTCTTATTTTTTAGCCCCCACTTCAGCAGCGCGAACCTCAGCGGCCACCTTATCTAACACGCCGTTGACGTAACGGAAGCCCTCAGCACCGCCAAATTGCTTAGCCAGTTCCACCGCCTCGTTGATAACGACACGATAGGGGATTTCAAGATGAAACTTCAGCTCGTAGCTCGCAAGCATCAAAACTGAGCGTTCCACCAATGACAAACGCGACACATCGCGGTCAACATGGGCACTATAAAGTGACTCCAACTCAGCCGAGTGATCAATCACACCGGTGAGCAACTCGTTAAAGTGCGTCTTGTCACACCGATTAAAATCCGCGGGATCAATTAAAGCACCGGAAATCGGGCCACCCTCATCGGTCAAAACGCTCAAAAGCGTGTTGTTGATCGTCTTGGCGTCGGCGCCGTTAACCAACCACTCATAAACCCCCAACAGGGCAAATTCACGCGACAAAGAACGAGCGCCGCGGCTCGGGCGATGCGGACGGTTTTCAGTCATGATTACTCGTCCTCCATCTCGAACATGAATTCTTTGCGCAGATTGGCCATTTCCACGGCGACGCGTGCCGCGTCAGTTCCCTTTTGAACCAAGCGAGCCTTCGTTTGCTCATCATTTTCCGTGGTAAGAACCGCGTTGGCAATCGGAATATCAAAATCCAAAGACACTTGCATGATGCCGGAAGCCGACTCGTTGGAGACAATCTCAAAGTGGTAAGTCTCACCACGGATCACTGCGCCGATCGCGATCAAAGCATCGTATTCTTCAGTTGAAGCAAGCTGTTGCAAGGCGTAAGGGATTTCCAAAGCACCGGGCACACGCATAAGCGTCACATCTTCTTCCACGACGCCGAGGCGCTTTAATTCTTCAAGGCAAGCCGCCAACAAACCTTCGCCGGCGTATTCGTTAAAACGCGATTGCACGATGCCAATTCGAAGGGCGCGACCATCTAAAGAGTTCTCAATAATGTCCATGGACATCTGTGTTTGTCTCCGAAAAAACGGGTTCCAATAAAATGGGCATATTGTACCGTGTTTTACCGAGGCAAAACACGGCGAAATTAAGATTTTTCAACAAGATGCGTCTCACGCGTCTTATTGGCGAATACCGCGACGATAAGAAAGCGGGATTTCGACATCAGCTTTTAAGTCCAAAGCGGCCTGCCAGCCCCAATGGGGGTTTTTGAGCATTTCTCGCCCCACATCGACCATGTCTGCCGTTCCGTCGGCCAAACAAGTTTCCGCTTGATAGGCATTTTTTATCAACCCCACGGCAAAAGTGTGCAAACCGGTTTGCTCACGCACTGCTCTGGCAAAAGGCAACTGATAGCCGTAGGTAAGCGCAATCGCTTGTTCCTCGGACAAGCCCCCCGTGGAAACGTCCACAAAGTCGCAACCGAGTGATTTGAGCACGTTGACGTAGCGAATCGTTTCTTCAAGATTCCAACCGCCTTCAACCCAATCAGTTGCTGAGACTCGAACGCCGACGGTTAGTTCCGGCACCGCTTTTTTCACCGCTTCAAACACTGCCACCGGGAATCGGACACGATTTTCAAAGCTGCCGCCGAACTGATCGGTGCGACGATTACTCAACGGGGAAAGGAATTGATGCAAAAGATAGCCATGAGCGCTATGAATTTGAATCGCGTCAACACCTGCCATTTGGGCGCGTCGCGCAGCGTTTGCAAAAGCCTGAACCATGGCATCGATTCCGGCTTCAGTCATCGCCTCAGGTTGTGGATACTCGGCCGAATAGGCGAGCGCCGATGGCCCGATCAGCGTCCATCCGCCCTCTGCCTCGGTAAGGAAACCGCCCTTCCAACGCCGTTCATCCCCTTTTCGACCGGCGTGATTAAGCTGCACCATCACCTTCACATCGGGATCGGCAACCCGCATAAAGCGAACGACTTCCGCGAACTGCGGCAGCTGCGCGTCTTCCCAAAGACCCAAGCAACCTTCCGAAATGCGGCCATTAGGCGTAACCGCTGTCGCTTCAATGCAAACGACCGAAGCACCCGACGAGGCCATCTTGCCGTAATGCAATTTATGCCAGTCATTGGCTCTCCCGTCGGTGGCTTGATACATGCACATCGGCGGCACGCTAATGCGATTTTTCAACATCATCTTGCCAATTTGAATGGGCTTAAATAAAAGCGTATCCATTACCTTTTCTCCTAAAAAGGCCTAAACCATCCGACTAGAACAAACCGTCGTTATCCTTCAAACTCACCATCCGCTCAACATAACGGGCGATAGCATCCACCTCAAGGTTCACCCAATCCTGAGGCTTCAAGTGCTTAAGCGTCGTCACCTCCACCGTGTGCGGAATCAAATTGATCGAAATGCGGGTACCGGCCGGCGTGTCCTGCACGTCATTGATCGTCAGCGACACACCGTTGACTGTGACAGACCCTTTGTAGGCCAAATAGCAGCTAAGCTTCATCGGGGCGCGCACCACCAGATGCCAACTCTCGGCGATGGGTTCCATCACCTCAACCTGACCAACACCGTCAACGTGTCCAAGCACCATATGGCCGTCCAAACGGTCACCAACGCGAAGCGCCTTCTCTAAATTGACCTCGCCCCAGGTATCAAGGCCGGTCGTTTTCGATAACGTCTCGGCAGACACTTCCACCTGAAAAACGTCCCCGTCAATCTTGACAACCGTCAAACACGTGCCGTTGACAGCAATCGAATCTCCAACTCGAACGGTATCCATCCCAAAATCGGGCGCTTCAATCGTTAAGCGAACCCCGTCACCCAAGACTTCGGGTTCTCGCACCTTTCCAATGGCCTGCACAATACCGGTAAACATGGTTTATTTTCCTTTCTTTCTCAAAATTAGACGCACATCCGGGGAAAGCACCTTTGCCTGCGCAATCTCCCAAGGACTGGAAACCGACAAATCTGCCCCAATGGCGAGCGGAAAAGCCGCTCGTCCCCGCCCTAAAATCTTTGGGGAAACATAGCAAAGGATTTCATCGACCAAATCAGCCTCAAGCAAGGCCGCATTCAGCGTTGAGCCCGCCTCCACATGGACTTCGTTGATCTCCCGATGAGCAAGTTCTTTTAGCAATGAGCGCAAATCCACCCGTCCGTCCTGCCCCGCGAAAACTACCACTTCATGCCCCATTCGGGTTAACGACCGCGCCTTCTCCTCCTCGGCCTTCGCGCAGGCAATGAGTACCTTGTCGCCTTGAAGGAGTTTAAACGAGGGATCGACACGAAGTGTTGAATCACAAAGAACACGCAAGGGCTGTCTTTGGCTGAGCACACCATCGGGACGAGCCGTCAACGTCGGATTGTCAGCGAGCACAGTACCGATGCCGGTTAAAATCGCGCCTGCCTCGCTTCGGTAGCGATGTCCGTCGTTTCGTGCAGTTTCGGACGTGATCCATTGGCTTTTTCCGTCCGGCAACGCCGTGAAGCCATCTAAACTCATAGCGACTTTCATCCGCACCCACGGACGATGCTCGCTCATGCGAGTCATGAACCCGGCGTTCATCAGCCAAGCCTCTTTTTGCATGAGCCCCACATCAACGTCAATGCCGGCCTCTTTGAGCATACGAATGCCCCGGCCAGAAACCAACGGATTCGGATCGGCACAGGCCACAACGACACGCGCCACTTTCTCTGCAATAAGCCTTAATGCGCAAGGCGGCGTGTGACCGAAATGCGAACAGGGTTCAAGCGTCACAAATACCGTCGCCCCTTCAACCGAGAACCCTCGCCGATTGGCATCCTTGATCGCTTGAATTTCCGCGTGATCGCTACCCACAGGCTGAGTGAATCCCTCGCCAATGACTTGACCGTCTCTGACAATGACGCAACCGACCGCCGGATTCGGAGCGCTGATCGGTCTTGCCTTGGCGGCTAAAGCCAGCGCTCGCCTCATCCAGCTAACGGACTCTGACATGGCTTAAACCTCTTTTGCCGCGTCGGCAAATTTTTGCACATCTTCAAAGTTGCGATAAACGCTTGCGAAGCGGACGTAGGCAATCTTGTCCATGCGACGCAATTCGTCCATGACCAGCTCACCCAGACGTTCGGTTTTGATTTCCCGCTCACCGAACGCGAGCATCTTTTGCTCAATGCGATTAACCGCTTCATCAATTCGCTCGCGGGAAACAGGGCGCTTGCGAAGCGCCAACATCATTGAATCACGAAGTTTTTTCTGCTCGTATTCGCAACGGCCTCCGCCGCGCTTGATAATGGAGGGCATGGACAACTCCACGCGCTCATAAGTCGTGAAACGCTTCTCACACTTTAAACAACGCCTGCGGCGCCGAATCGTCGTGCCATCTTCGCTTGTGCGCGAATCAATGACCTGAGTCTGCTCGTATTTGCAAAACGGACAATGCATAAAAACCCCCGGTTATTTCACCTAGGCTTATAAAGAAAAAACACAACCGCCACAAAATAGAGGGCGATCAATCTGTTTCCCGATTGTACCGCTAAACCACAATCTGTTGGAATATTTTTTATTTTTTCTGAATTCTTGTAGTACCAACACACAAATTTAATAAAAAAGGAGCGAATCATCACTCCCTTTTTACACAAGTCAATTGTGGTTTATTTTTGCAATCGCGAATTCAAACTATAAATACCCTGAATACTGGCCATGCCGATGACGTGTGGAGCCATTTTCACGCTCACCTCCGACCAGCGGGCTGTGTCGGGCAAGTCAAGCGTCTCGATATCAAGCGCGTAAATTCTGAATTCGTAGCCGTGCAGTCGGGCATCAAATCCCGGCGGGCATGGCCCGTCGTAGCCACGATGAATTTCATCGGCGCTGCTGTAGTCATTGATGGCTTCCACGCCGATCGGCCGAGCAAAGCGTTTACCGCTTTTTTCGTCACCCTCTGAAGCTTCACCTTTTTGAACACCGGTCACACTGGGCGCGATATCCCACACAAGCCAATGAACGAAATCACGTCTGGGCTGTTCCGCAGGGATTTCTCCATCGGCGTTGAGCGCTTGACGATCAGTCGGCACATCCGGGTCAATGCAGGCCAAAACCAATGACTTGGTGCCTTGCGGCAAATTCTCCCATTGCAGATGGGGATTGAGATTGTCGCTTAAGGCGAAGTTCCCTTCTATGAGACGTCCATAAGCACACTCACTCGGAATCCACTCGCCGTGGGAAAAATCGTGACTAATGATTCTCATCATTTTCCTCCGAACTTTAAGCTTTTAACCAAATCGTCACAGGACCGTCGTTGACAAGACTGACCTGCATATAAGCTCCAAACTGCCCGGTTTGAACCGACAAACCGCTTTCTCTGAGTTTATCAACAAATCGGTTATAGAGGCGCTCTCCCTCTTGCGGAGCGGCTGCCGGGGCAAAACTCGGACGCAATCCCTTGGAGGTGTCCGCCGCCAAGGTAAACTGCGAAACTACCAAAATGTCCCCGCCAATGGCTGAAACGCTTCGGTTCATTTTGCCGTTTTCGTCTTCAAAAATACGATACGCCAGTGTTTTTGCCGCGAGCTTATCGCAGATTTCGTCTGTGTCGCCTTTTTCTGCGCAAACCAAAATCATCAGACCGTGACCGGCTTTTCCAATAACCTCTCCGCTGACTTGAACCGAGGCTTGGGTAACGCGTTGTAGCAATGCAATCATTGATTCTCTCCAAAATTCGACCGAATCATTATACGAGATCACTGTCGTACAAAAAGTAACTGACGTAAGGGAAAAAATTCCCATTTTCGCTAACCAAAAATTCTTTTCCAGGATCAAAGTGGGAAACGATCCCTGTGTCAATTTCGGTTTTTCATACCAAATTTAAGGGTTATATCGTAGGACTTTTGTTAAGGCATTTTGAAATGTGTCCATAGCTCAAAAAATGCGGTGAGACCAATGTTACAAGACGATTTACGTGTGTAAGAATTCGTGTGTTCAGAAAAGGTTATGGGGACACAACCTCTTCTAATCGTTGCAAGGAAAGGAAATTTACCATGATTGGTTTAGACTTTTGGCTACAACTGTTAGTTGTACTTATCTGCTTGTTTTACGGCGCGCGCAAAGGCGGCATGGCCTTGGGTCTGCTGGGCGGCGTTGGCTTGCTCGTGCTGATTTTCGGCTTTAGCTTAAAACCAGGCAAACCTCCGGTCGACGTGATGTTAACGATTTTGGCTGTCGTTTGCGGTTCGGCAACGTTGCAGGCCGCCGGTGGTTTGGACTGCTTGCTTCAGGTCGCTGAAAAGATTCTGCGCCGCAATCCCCGTTACGTCTGCTTCCTCGCTCCGTACGTCTGCTGGTTCTTGACCGTTTTGTGTGGAACGGGTCACGTTGTTTACACAATGTTGCCGATTATTTATGACATCGCCATTAAAAACAACATCCGTCCTGAACGTCCGTTGGCCGGCTCCACGATCGCCTCTCAAATGGGCATCATCTGCTCTCCGGCTGCTGTGGCAACGGTTTCCATCATCGCCATGTTGGAAGGTTACACGATCAATGGCCAACCCTTCGGCTTCGTCGACCTCTTCTCCATTACCATTCCTGGTGGTATTGCCGGTGTGTTCGCCGTGGGTCTGTTCTCTTGGTTCCGCGGCAAAGATTTGGATAAAGACGAAGACTTCCAAAAATTGATTTCCGATCCGGAAATGAAGGCATACGTCTATGGCGAGAGCGCCACTTTGATCGGCCGCAAGTTCACCACAAAGCAATGGT